>JBOGVC010000041.1:0-4874 GCA_050695275.1 Actinomycetota bacterium
CGGGACGCCGCGAGGCGATCCGGAGCCCGCGAATGGCGGAGGGGAGCCGCAAGGCGAACCACCGTCGGCGGTCCGGCAGCCGCGCGAAGAACGCGGAGGTTGCTTGGGGCACCAGAGCCCGAGGGGCTGAAGGTGGCTGGGAGCTTCGGTTCCCAGCGAGCCAGAGGTCCCTCGGGTTCTCTTCTTTCCATCGGGGGACTACGCTCGCGCTGGCGCGCTCGCTGCTTGAGTCCCCGGAACCCCCTTTCCGCTAGCGTTCTCGCGCATGGAGGAAACTCGCCGCGATCGGATCTTGGAGGCCGCGATGCGACAGTTCGCCGACCGTGGCTATCGAGGGACCCGCGTCGAGGACGTGGCGAACGAGGTGGGGGTGGCGAAGGGAACCGTCTTCCTCGACTTCGGATCGAAGGAGGGGCTGTTCCTCGAGGCGTTCAAGCGGGCCGTCTCACTGCTCCCGGCGTGGCTGGACGCTCCCGCCGACGTCGTCGATCAGGGGTTCTGGGCGGTCCTCGACTGGTGGCTCCAGCGGGCCGAGGATCTCGTCGCGTCCGATCCGGTCCCGAACCGGGTCGCGCTGATCGCTCGGTACGACACCAGTCTCGACATCCGCCGGCCGGTCGACCGCTTCATGCGGAGCGAAGACCCGTACGGCACCCTCGAGTTCGTCGAGTTCGGGGTGAAGCGGGGCGAGCTCCGTGACGACGTGGACGCCGAGATGATCGCGTCGACACTCGATTGGATGGCCGAACGGTTCCAGGACGCCCTCGTGTCCGAGGACCTCGACCCGGGCCTGATCCACCGCCGGCCGGAGCGGCGCCCGATGCGGATCAAGGAGTTCGTCGAGGTGCTGCGCGGCGGCATCGCGCCACAGCCGGAGTAGCGACGCCCGTCGCTATCCTCGATCCGATGTCCCTCTCCACCGCGATCCTGCGACCGCTGACGCTCGGCATCGCGGAGCACCGGTTGACCCGGAGGATCGTGACCGGGTCCCGTCCCGGACGGGCGGTCGCCTCCCGCTTCGTCGCGGGGGAGACCCTCGGGCAGGCCATGTCGAGCGCGGCGTCGCTGGATCGCCGCCGCATCGCGTCGATGCTCGACTTCCTGGGCGAGAACGTGCGGACGGAGGCGCAGGCCGAGATCGCGCGCGCGGCGTACCTGGAGGCCCTCGCGGCGATCCCGGAGGCGCCGGACCTCGACTGCGCGATCTCGCTGAAGCTCACACAGCTCGGGCTCGACATGTCGGTGGACGCGTGCCTCGCCAACGTCGTGCCGATCGTGGAGGAGGCGGCCCGGTCCGCGACGACCGTGATGATCGACATGGAGTTCGTGAGCTACGTCGAGCCGACGCTCCACGTCTTCCGGGAGGCGCACGCTCGCTACCCCAAGGTGGGCGTCGCGCTCCAGTCCTACCTCCGCCGGACCGAGGGGGATCTGGACACGCTGCCCGCGGGGGCTCGGATCCGGCTCGTGAAGGGCGCCTACCTCGAGCCTCCGGAGGTGGTGTACCCGACCAAGCGGGAGGTGGACGCCAGCTTCGCACGGCTCTTCACGACGCTCCTCGCCCGGGGGCACGCGATCGACGTGGCGACGCACGATCCGCGCCTCCTGGAGGGCGTGCGTCGGCGCGTGGACGCTGCGGGCGAGGGCTGGTCCCGGGTGGAGTTCCAGATGCTGTACGGTGTGCGCCGCGACCTGCAGACGAGGTTCGCCGGGCAGGGATACCCCGTCCGCGTGTACGTCCCGTACGGCACGGAGTGGTATCCGTACCTGACGCGTCGGCTCGCCGAGCGGCCCGCCAACGTGTGGTTCTTCCTTTCGAACCTGTTGAGGATCAGATGACCGAGCGTTCGATCGCATTCCTGGGCGGCGGCAGGATGGGGGAGGCTCTCGTCGCGGGCCTGCTCCGCTCCGGCGGCCGGACCACCGACGAGATCCTCGTGACCTGCAGGCGCGAGGAGCGCGCCCGCGAGCTGACCGAGCATCTCGGCGTGCCCACCACGTTGGACAACGCCGAAGCGTGCCGCTTCGCGAGCGTCCTCGTGCTGATGGCGAAGCCCCAAGACTTCGAGGTCCTCCTGCAGCAGATCGCGGACCACGTCACGACCGAGCACCTCGTGGTGACGTTCGCGGCGGGCATCCGGACCTCGTTCGTGGAGCAGCACCTCGCACCCGACGTCCCCGTCGTTCGCGTGATGTCGAACGTCCCCGTGATGGTGGACGAGGCGATGTCGGTGATCGCGCCCGGAAAGCAGGCGGAGGACAAGCACCTCGCCGTGGCGGAGGAGTTGCTCGGGTACGTGGGCACGGTGCTCCGGCTCGATGAGCGCTACCTCGACGCCGTGACGGCTACGAGCGGCTCGGGGCCTGCCTACTTCTTCCTGCTCGCCGAGGCGATGATCGAGGCGTGCATCTTGCTGGGCCTGTCGCGTGATGTCGCGAGCCAGCTGATCATCCAGACGATGCTCGGCTCGGCCAAGATGCTCCGCGACACGGGCACGCACCCGGTGGAGCTTCGTGAGATGGTCACGTCACCGGGTGGCACCACGATCGAGGCGATCCGCCATCTGGAGGAGGCGGGCGTGCGCGCCGCCTTCCTGAACGCGATCGATGCCGCCAAGCGCCGGAGCGAAGAGCTCGCGCGCGGTGGCGACGAGGACCACTGAGGATCCGAGGGAGAAGACGACATGGGACGAGGAGATCTGGCCAAGGTGCGGGACGCGCGCGACCGCGGGCGGAAGAAGAAGGAGCGCGAGAAGCGCCAGGCCGCCGAGCGCGCCGCCGCGCGGAAGGCAGCCAAGAAGAAGAGGTAGCGCCCTAGGGCCGTACGCCCAGGCGGTTCCTGAGGGTCCCGATCCCTTCGGCCGCCAGCTCGACCAGCGCGCCCGGCCACAGCCGTCGGTTCGGGTCGTCGTCGCGTGCGGGGAACGGACCCAGCGCGAACGCGTCCCCTCGTTCCAACGTCGTCCCGCGAGAGGCCGCCGCGATCAAGCCGAACAGGCTCCGCGCCGAGCCGTTCAGGTTCCCCTTGGCCAGCTCGCTGCCGTCCACCTTGGCCTGCAGGAACATCGCCTGCGGGTCGCATTCGTCGACCGTGACGACGCACGGTCCGATCGCGATCGGGACGCCCTCGGAGGTGCCGACGGGGTCGCCTGAGGCGTCCTTGGCCACCCAGTCGCTCACGAGGGTGAAGCCGAAGATCCGCTCGGCGACGGCGTCCGTCTCGACGTCCTTCGTCTCCACGGCGAGGACGGCGGCGACCTTGGGCTCGTAGTCGAGCCACGCGGCGTCGGACGGCCACGCGATGTCCTCCTCCGGGCCCGCGATCCGTCGCTCGAGGCCTTCGCTTCCCTGTTCCGCTCGGCTCTCGAGACCGGTGGGCAGGAGGAGGGATCGGGGGAACAGCGGTGGCAGGACGCGCACCTGCTTCACGACGTGGTCCTTCACGTCGTCGCGGGCGAGGGCGGCGCGGGCGGCATCGAGCACCGTCCCCCGGCTGCTCTGAACGAACGCCTCGAGGGTGGCGGGGAAGGCCGGGTGCCCGACGGCGTCGGGCAGATCGACCACGCTCCCATCGAGGATCGCCCCCAGACGCCGGTGCCCCCTCCGGTCGTAGGTCACGAGCCTCATCTCAGGGAGCCCGAGCATACGCCGGGCCTCCGACGGAATCTCCGGTTCCGCCGGGAAATCGCGGGTCATCGCACCGGTGCCTGCTCCGTGCTCGCTCAGGGCGCCCGGCGATAGCATCCTCTCCGCCGCAGAAGCAGCCCCGAGACGCGAAGGAGTCGCCCGATGACCGAGAAGTTCCGGATCACCTACGCCACCCTGTCCGCGGACAACGAGGATCTGCAGCGCAACTACGACGAGGCCGTGGAGCGCGCCCGGGCCGAGCTCGGGAAGGAGTGGCCGTTCGTAGTGAACGGCGAGGAGCGCTGGACCGACGAGAAGTACGAGGAGCCCTCGCCGATCGACTCCGACCTCATCATCGGTCGCTTCTCGCAGGCCACGCCGCAGGACGTCGAGGACGCCGTCGGGGCCGCCAAGGCGTTCGCCCTCGAGTGGGAGCGGATGGGCTGGCAGGAGCGCGTCCGGATCCTCCGCAACGTCGCCGACGTGATGGAGGACCGGCTGTTCGACCTGGCCGCGCTGATGGCGTTCGAGGTCGGGAAGAGCCGTCTCGAGGCGCTCGGCGACGTCCAGGAGACCGCGGAGCTGATCCGTTGGAACTGCGACGAGGTCGAGAAGCACGAAGGGTTCCGCACGCCGATGTCGGGACTCGGCTCGCCCGGCGAGTACTACGACGTGATGCGCCCCTACGGGGTGTGGGCCGTGATCAGCCCGTTCAACTTCCCGTTCGCGCTGGCGGGGGGCCCGTCCTCGGGCGCGCTCGTCACCGGCAACGCCGTCGTGCTGAAACCCTCGAACCAAGGCGCCCTGATGGGGTACAAGCTCTACGAGTGCTACCGGGACGGCGGTGTGCCGCCGGGCGCGTTCCACCTGCTCCTCGGGCGCGGCGCGCTCGCCGGCGAGGCGCTCTGGCGCCATCGCGACGTCAACGGGATCACGTTCACCGGTTCCTACGCCGTGGGGATGGACATCCTCAAGAACTTCGTCCAGGACGTGCCCAAACCGGTGATCGCCGAGATGGGCGGGAAGAACCCGGCGATCGTGACGAAGCACGCCGACCTCGACGTCGCGACGGACGGCGTGCTGCGGTCGGCATTCGGCTTCGGCGGCCAGAAGTGCTCCGCGAACTCGCGGGTCTACGTCGAGCGTGAGGTCTACGACGACTTCGTCAGCCTCCTGAAGGAGAAGACCGAGAAGATCAAGGTCGGCAACCCGATCGAGCGCGACGTGTTCCTCGGCCCCGTGGTCAA
>JBOGVC010000042.1:0-6013 GCA_050695275.1 Actinomycetota bacterium
CGGGGCGGCCGCCTCGCGGGAGCTCGAGATGATCGCCGCCCGCGAGCGGGCACGCCACGGCGCCTGGTACGAGCTCTTCCCGCGCTCGGCGTCTCCCCATCCCGCGCGGCACGGCACGCTCCGCGACGTCGCCGCGCTCGTGCCCGACATCGCCGAGCTCGGGTTCGAAGTGCTTTACATGCCGCCGATCCATCCGATCGGGCGCACGAGCCGGAAGGGCTCGAACAACACATCGGCGGCCGGACCCGAGGATCCGGGAAGCCCGTGGGCGATCGGATCGGAGGCCGGTGGGCACACCGCGATCCATCCGGAGCTCGGAACGTTCGACGATCTCGAACACCTGCTCGCGGAGCTGAAGCGCCACGAGATGGAGCTCGCCCTCGACCTCGCGTTCCAGTGTTCGCCGGATCACCCGTGGGTCACGCAGCATCCGGAGTGGTTCCGCCATCGCGCAGACGGCACGATCCGCTTCGCGGAGAACCCCCCGAAGAAGTACGAGGACATCTACCCGATCGATTTCGAGACGAAGGATCGGGAGGGGCTCTGGCGCGCGCTCCTGGATGTCGTGCTGTTCTGGGTCGATCGCGATGTCTCGATCTTCCGCGTAGACAATCCGCATACGAAGCCTTTCGCGTTCTGGGAGTGGCTGCTCGCGGAGGTGAAGCGAGATCACCCCGACGTCCTGTTCCTGTCGGAGGCGTTCACGCGTCCGCGGGTGATGGAGCGTCTGGCCAAGATCGGCTTCGATCAGTCGTACACGTACTTCGCGTGGCGACGGACGAAGGACGAGCTGACCCAGTACCTGATCGAGCTCACGCAGGGTCCCGCCAGAGACTTCCTACGTCCGAACCTGTGGCCGAACACGCCGGACATCCTCACGGATCAGTTGCAGGAGGGAGGGCCACCGGCGTTCCGGCTCCGATTCCTCCTGGCGGCGACGCTCGGCGCGAACTACGGGATCTACGGACCCGCGTTCGAGCAGATGGAAGGAGAGCCCAGGGAGTCCGGCTCAGAGGAGTACCTCCACTCCGAGAAGTACGAGATCCGTCCTCGAACCCCTGCCGCCGGCGGCTTGCGCGAGCTGATCGCCCGCGTCAACCTGATCCGCCGCGAGCATCCGGCCCTGCAGCACGACCGCACGCTCCGGTTCCACCCGGTGGACGGCGACGAGCTGCTCGCCTACAGCAAGACGCTCCCCGACGGGAAGGACCCCGTAGTCGTCATCGTGAACCTCGATCCCGTGCACCCGCGATCCGGCTGGGTCGACCTGCGGATGCCGGAGCTCGGGATGGCGTGGGACGCGCCCTTCACCGCGCGTGACCTCCTCGGGGGAGAGATCTTCTCGTGGACAGGGGCACGGAACTTCGTCGAGCTCCATCCCGGGCATCAGCCGGGTCACGTCCTCGCGATCGAACCCGGCGAGGGCCGGACACCGTGACGCCTCGCGTGCCAACGACCGCGGAGCCGTCGGCATCCGAGACCACTCCGGCGACCGATCCCACGACCGAACCTGCCAAGGATCTCGCCTCCCTCGGCGCACCTTCGCGCTGGTACCAGGACGCCGTGATCTACGAGCTCCACGTGCGCGCCTACCAGGACAGCAACGCCGACGGTGTGGGCGACCTGGCGGGGCTCGTGCAGCGCCTCGACCACATCCGGGACCTGGGCGCGACCGCCGTGTGGCTCCTGCCGTTCTACCCGTCGCCGCTCAAGGACGACGGCTACGACATCTCGGCGTACAAGGCGATCCACCCCGCCTACGGCACGATGCGCGACTTCCGGACGTTCCTCAAGGAGGCGCACCGGCGCGACCTGCGCGTGATCACCGAGGTCGTGATGAACCACACCTCGGACGAGCATCCGTGGTTCCAGCGAGCCCGCTCGGCCAAGCCGAACTCCTGGCAACGCAACTTCTACGTCTGGGCGGACACGCCGGAGGGATACCCCGACGCGCGCGTGATCTTCGGCGACTTCGAGTCGTCGAACTGGGCCTGGGACCAGGTGGCCGGCCAGTACTACTGGCATCGGTTCTACTCCCATCAACCGGATCTCAACTTCGACGAGTCGCGGGTCCGCGCGGCGATGTTCGACGTCGTCGACTTCTGGCTCGGGCTCGGTGTGGACGGGCTGCGGCTGGACGCCGTGCCCTACCTGTTCGAGCGGGAGGGAACGAACGGCGAGAACCTCCCGGAGACCCTGCAGTTCCTGTCGGATCTGCGGCGCCACGTCGACGCCTCGTTCGAGGATCGGATGCTGCTCGCGGAGGCCAACCAGTGGCCGGAGGACGCCGTCGCGTACTTCGGGAACGGGGACCGCTGTCACATGGCGTTCCACTTCCCGCTGATGCCGCGGATGTTCATGGCGAACCGGATGGAGGACCGGTTCCCGCTGATCGACATCCTCAACCAGACGCCCCCGATCCCCGAGAGCGGGCAATGGGCGACGTTCCTCCGCAACCACGACGAGCTCACGCTCGAGATGGTCACCGACGAAGAGCGCGACTACATGTACCGTGTCTACGCCGGCGACCCGCAGGCGCGGGTGAACCTGGGGATCCGGCGACGACTGGCCCCGCTCCTCGGCAACGACCGGCGCCGGATCGAGCTGATGAACGCGCTGCTCTTCTCGCTCCCCGGCACCCCCGTCATCTACTACGGCGACGAGATCGGGATGGGCGACAACATCTACCTCGGCGATCGCAACGGCGTGCGGACGCCGATGCAGTGGAACCAGGACCGCAACGCAGGGTTCTCCGCCGCCAACCCGCAACGCCTGTACCTGCCCCTCGTCGCGGACCCCGAGCATCACCCCTCGGCCGTCAACGTGGAAGCGCAGCAGAACAACCCCACGTCGCTCCTGTGGTGGATGCGCCGGCTGATCGGCGCGGCGCGCCGCTCTCCTTCGCTGTCCCGTGGCGACATCGAGTTCCTCTATCCGGAGAACCGGAAGGTGGTCACGTTCCTCCGCACGTTCCGCGAAGACCGCACGCTGGTCGTGGCGAACCTCTCGCGGAGCGCGCAGTTCGTGGAGCTGGACCTCTCGCGCTTCGACGGCCAGATCCCGGTCGAGCTCTTCGGCCCGACGCACTTCCCCCGGATCGGCCAGCTCCCCTACTTCATCACCCTGGGGCCGTACGGCTACTTCTGGTTCCGGCTCCAGCCCGACGAGCGCGAGGAGGAGATCCTCGCCTCCCCCGTTCCGACCCTCACCTCATCGGCGTCGTGGGACGCCGTGCTCGATCCTCCGGGCCGGGGCGCCCTCGAGCGGTCCCTCCCCCGATTCCTCGTCCGGCAGCGCTGGTTCGGGGCGAAGGGCAGGCGGGTGTCCACCGTGACGATCGCCGACACGATCCGGGTGCGTGGCAGCGACCGCGACGGTGCCCAGGGCGTGATCGCCCTCGTCGACGTGACGTTCACGGAGGGGGAGCCGGCGACCTACGCCCTCCCGCTCGCCGGCAGGCGGGAAGGTGACGACATCGGTCCCGAATACGTGGTGGCGCGGGTCGAGGCGGCCGACGGCGTGTGGCTGGTCGTCGACGGGCTCCGGGATCCGGCGTTCGCCGGCACGCTGCTGGAGATGATCGAGCGTCGGCGCGTCGCGCGCGGCCAACGCCGCCGGATCGCCGGGACCCGTGCCGAGGGCTTCATCCGCCACCGCGGGACCGGCCCGCTCGAGGCACAGGTCAGCTGGGGGGATCAGAGCAACACCTCGGTGACGTTCGAGGATCGTCTCGTCCTGAAGCTCTTCCGCCGTCTCGAAGAGGGCATCAACCCGGAGCTCGAGGTCGGCCGCTTCCTGACCGACCGCACGGTCTTCCGGCACGCGGCGCCCGCGGCCGGAGCCATCGAGATGCCCGACGAGGGCAAGGGATCGACCATCGCGATCCTGCAGGGCTACGTCCAGAACGAGGGCGATGCGTGGGCCTACGCATTGGACGCGGTCCGGGAATCGTTCGAGCGGGCCCTGGCCCTCCCGGCCGACCAGCCGGTCCCCCGCGTGGAACACTCCGTGATGGACATGGTGGGCGAGCTGCCGTCCTTGCTCACCTACGACCTGATCGGACCGTTCCTCGGATCGGCCTGGCTCCTCGGGCGGCGAACGGCGCAGTTGCATCTCGCCCTCGGCTCGAGGCCGGACGATCCCGTGTTCGCGCCCGAGCCGGTCACGCGGATGTACCAGCGCTCGATGTACCAGTCGATGCGCTCCCAGGCGGTGGCGACGCTCCGCCGCCTCAGCCAGCAGCAGGTCGGTCCCGAGGTCGAGGAGCTGCTCGCCCGCGAGGACGAGCTCCTCTCCCGGTACGCGGTCATCACGGGGGAGCGGATCAGTGGACAGCGCACCCGGATCCACGGAGACTTCCACCTCGGCCAGGTCCTGTGGACCGGTCGCGACTTCATCATCATCGACTTCGAGGGCGAGCCCGCCCGGCCGCTCAGCGAACGGCGGATCAAGCGCTCCCCTCTCCGGGACGTGGCCGGCATGCTCCGTTCCTTCGACTACGCGACGCGCACGGCGATGCGCTGGCCGTGGGTCCAGGATCTCTCCTCCGAGGAGAAGACCTCGCTCGCCGACTGGGCGCAGACCTGGACCCACTGGGTCTCCGCCACGTACCTCGATCATTACTTCGACGTCGTGGGCGACAGCCCGCTCCTGCCCGAGACCGAGGAGGAGACCCGCCGGCTGCTGCACGCCCAGCTGCTGGACAAGGCCGTGTACGAGGTGGGCTACGAGCTCGACAACCGCCCCGAGTGGCTCCCGGTGCCGGTGCGGGGCCTCCTCGATCTGCTGGACGAAGGCCCGTGACCGACGACCGCCGCGTGCTGCGGGAGCTCGCTCGCCACTACGACGTCCAGGAGAGCTACCGGAACGTGCACGGGAAACGCGTGCATGCCAGCGTGGACAGCATGATCGCCGTGCTCGGGGCGATGGGCGCCCCGATCGCGTCGCTCCGGGATGCGCCGGCGGCGCTCCGAGCTCGGCAGGAGGAGATCGCGCATCGGCGGATCGAGCCGGTGATCGTCGCGTGGGGCGGGCGGCTCCGGGATGTCGACGTGCGTATCCCGGCCACGGTCTCCGAGCGCCCGCTCCGTGTCGCACTCGTCCCCGAAGGCGAGGAGCCCGAGCGATGGGACGAAGCCACGCCGACCGTGACGGGCGGAGAGGAGGCCGGAACCGTTCCGGCACGCATCGGGATCGGCCGGCGGCTTCCCCCGGGACGACACACCCTGTGGCTCGACACCGAGGGCACGATCGAGCAGGCGCTCGTCCTCTCGGCGCCGAGGAAGTGCCCGCAGCCCGCCGGCCGATGGTGGGGGGTCTTCGCTCCGCTCTACGCGATCCGCGCCGAGGACGACTGGGGCGTCGGCAGCTTCGCCGACCTCGGCCATCTGCGGCGTTGGGTCGAAGGTGTGGGCGGGTCGGTCACGGCGACGCTCCCCCTGTTCGCCCAGTTCCTCGACGAGCCGATGCTCGAGCCGAGCCCCTACTCGCCCGCGAGCCGGCTGTTCTGGAACGAGACCTACATCGACGTCACCCGGGCGCCGGGCCTCGAGGGCTCCGAGATCGCGCGTGAGGCGCTGGACGATCCGGCGCTCCGCGAGCGGATCGCGCGGTTGCGCAAGGCCGACCTCTCGGATCATCCGGCCGTGGCGGCGGCGAAGCGGACCATCCTCGACCCCCTCGCGCAGCAGGCGTTCCGCGGAACGCCTCCCGCCGGTCTGGCCGAGTTCGCGCGGAACCCGCGCGCCGCCGACTACGCGCGGTTCCGTGCGGAGGTCGAACGGCGCGGGGCGTGGTGGGGCGCATGGCCCGACGCGGAGCGGAACGGATCGCTCCCCGGCGACGCGCTCGACGACGATCGCGCGCGCTACCACCTCTACGTCCAGTGGGTGGCGGCGCAACAGCTGGCCGAGGCGGCCGACGGGGCGGGGGCCGCCGGTGGCGGCCTCATGCTCGATCTCCCGATCGGCGTGAACGGCGCCGGCTACGACGTCTGGCGCGAACGATCCTCGTT
>JBOGVC010000043.1:0-10094 GCA_050695275.1 Actinomycetota bacterium
CTTCTGGGCGCCGCCGCCGCGACGGGGGGCGCCGTGCTCGGTCGCACGGTCCGGCGCGTCAGCCGGCCGGATCCACGCCCGGTCCAGGAGGCGATGGCACGCGACCTCGGTGCCGAGTACATGGAGCTCGTCGCACGCGCCTATCATCCTGATCGCAGCGGCGACGTCCAGCTGCTCGCCGCCCCGTTCAACAGCGCGAACTACCCGCAGGAGTCCCGATCGCTCGTCCCGAACGATCCCCGCACGAGCCACGCGAGCGTGTGGATGTACCTCGAGCGGGTCCCCCTCGTCGTCTACGGGGCCGCGATCGCCCCGGCGGACTCCGAGGAGCGGGTCTCCCTCGCCGACGTCGCGCCCACGATCGCCGAGCTGGTCGGCTTCGACGACTTCCTCGAACTCGGGCGCGAGGGCAAAACGCTTCCGGGTATCACGCGGCCGTCGGCGCCGCCGGAGCTCGTCGTCACGTTCGTGATCGACGGCGGCGGATGGAACGTCCTCCACGAGTTCCCCGAGGCGTGGCCGAACCTGCGCCGACTCATGTTCGAGGGCGCGACGTTCCGCAACGCGATCCACGGCTCGTTCCCGGCGGTCACCGCCTCCGCGCACGCCACGATCGGCACGGGCGCCTACCCGCGGACGCACGGCGTCACAGGACACAACCTCCGCGACGGCAGGAAGGTCCGGAAGGCCTACGGGGAGCTCGGTCACGCGAACCCGGGCGACATCCTGGTGCCGACGCTCGCCGACCTGTGGAGCGATGCGACGGACAACACGGCCTGGATCGGGGAGCTCGGGTACCAGGTCTGGCACCTCGGCATGATCGGCCGTGGCGGACCATCGCGCACCGGCGAGCGGCGGCCGGTCGCCGTCTACTGGGACGAGCAGGCCGAGCCGCAGGACTGGCGCAGCCAGAACGACGAGCTCTACCGACTGCCCACCGTCACACCCTCCCTCGACGCCTTCGACGACTACCGCGCGGGCTACACCCCGAACCCCGCTCGCAACAGCGCCTTCGACCCCCTGAAACCCAAGAACCTCCATTGCTGCAGCACACCCGTGATCCGATATCAGGGCGACCTGATCGAGGCGACGCTCGCGAACGAACCGGTCGGATCGTCGGACGCACCCGGGCTGCTGTTCGTGAACTACAAGGCCCCCGACTACACGGGCCACGTCTTCGGGATGTTCGACCCGATGACGGGCGACGCGCTCCGCGACGTGGACGAGCAGCTCGGCCGCCTGGTGGCGCAGCTCGACGAGCGCTACCCGGGCCGCTACGCCCTGATCGTCACCGCGGACCACGGCCAGTGCCCGCTCCCCGACACCTCGGGCGGCGTCCGCCTCGACCCGATCCAGCTCTGGGACGACCTCGAGCGCGAGTTCGGCGGCGGGATCTTCGGACTCGTCCAGAACGTCGTGCCGTCCGAGGTCTACCTGGAGGCCGACATGCTCTGGGACGCGGGCGCCACGCGCGAGGACGTCGCGGCGTTCCTCCGCGACTACCCCTATCGGCGGAACATCGGCCCGTACGTGCCCCGCGACGCGATCGAGCAGGACCTCCTGGACCGGCAGCAGTTCGCCGCCGTCTTCGCGACCACGTTCCTGGACACCCTGGACGGGCGCGACTTCGAGGCGGAGTTCGGCACCGGCATCTATCCCGAGGCGGAGATCGGGATCCCCCCGCCGGTCGGCTAGATGGAGGTCGAGCTCGAGGATCGGGACCGCGCGCTCCTCGACGGCGAGGCGGGCGACGGGCCGGCGCTGGCGATGCGGCTCGTGGTCAAGATGGCCGAGGTGTCGCGGGCGCCGCATCTGCGGGACGTGACGCGGGCGCACATCGATTCGTGCCTGTACCACGGGCAGGTCGGGCTGGACTTCGCCGAGCGGCTCCTCGCGGGCGGTGCCTCCGTCACGGTGCCCTCCACGCTGAACGTCAGCTCGCTCGATCTCCTCCATCCGGAGCTCGTCCTGCTCGACGACGAGACGCGCGGGCGGGCGAAACGGCTGATGGACGCGTACGTGGCGATGGGGTGCCGTCCGACATGGACGTGCGCCCCGTATCAGCTCCCCGATCGGCCGGCGTTCGGCGAGCACGTGGCCTGGGCGGAGTCGAACGCGATCGTGTTCGCGAACTCCGTGCTCGGGGCGAGGACGAACCGCTACGGCGACTTCATCGACATCTGCGCGGCGGTCACCGGCCGCGTGCCGGACCACGGCTTGCACACCGACGAGGGCCGGCGCGCCACCGCTCGGTTCCGGCTGCAGGGGGTCTCCGACCCGCTCCTCGATCAGGACCTCCTGTATCCCGTCCTCGGTCACCTGCTCGGGCGCCGCGCCGGGAGTGAGGTGGCGGCGATCGACGGGCTGCCCCCCTTGACCTCGGAGGATCGCCTGAAAGCGATCGGCGCCGCGGCTGCGAGCTCGGGGTCGGTCGCTCTGTTCCACGCGATCGGCGTCACGCCGGAGGCGCCGACATGGGAGGCCGTGGCCGGGCTCGGAGCCCGCGAGGAGGTGGTCACCCTCGCCGATCTCCGCGCCGCGCGCGACGAGCTCTCGCACGTGCCGGACGGCGCGGAGCTCGGCGCCGTGAGCGTGGGGACGCCCCACGCGTCCGAGGACGAGCTCCTGCGGCTCGCGGCGCTCGTGGCCGAGGCCCGTCCGCGTGTCCCCTTCTACGTGAACACCGGCCGCGCCCAGCTCGCCGCGATCGGCGATGTCGCCGGCACGCTCGCCGACGGCGGCGTCACCGTCGTGACGGACACGTGCACGTACATCACGCCGGTGCTCCGCCGGGTCGCCGCGCCGGTCATGACCGACTCCGGCAAGTGGGCGTGGTACGCGCCGAGCAACCTCGGCGTCGAGGTCGTCCTCGGCAGCCTCGAGGACTGCGTGCGGTCGGCTGCAGCCGGGATCGTGACCCGCGACGAAGCGCTCTGGGCCGGCTGATGGAGGGTCGATTCCTCGTCGAAGGACCGGTCGACGGGACCGCGCTCGTCCTCGCCGAGCCGTTGAGCTTCTGGGGCGGGCTCGATCCCACGACCGGTGAGGTCGTCGAGGCGAACCATCCGCAGCGAGGTCACGTCGTCACGGGCCGGATCCTGGTGATGCCCTCGGGACGCGGTTCGTCCTCGAGCGCGACCGTGCTCGCCGAGTCGATCCGGCTCGGAACAGCTCCCGCCGGGATCGTCCTCGGGGAAGCCGACGAGATCATCGTGATCGGCGCGCTGGTGGCGGACGCGCTCTACGGCGTCACGACCGCCGTCTTCGTGGCGTCCCGGGACGGCTACGCCGCGATCCACGAGGGCGATCACCTCGCGTTCGTGCCCTAGCGCCACGGGCGAGGGAGCGGAGGCAGCTCCACACCGTCGGCGCCGACCCATGAGGCGAGCTCGTCGAGCTGCTTCCGGATCGCTGGCCAGGCGTCGGCCGGCGCGTCCTGCTCCGCGAACACGCCCTGCACCCGCAGGACGTTCGCAGCCCGATCGTGCACCGGGTCGAGCCGCCCGACGACACGGTCGCCGTGGAGGATCGGGAACACGAAGTACCCGAACTCGCGCTTGGCCTTCGGCACGTAGATCTCGAGGCGGAACCGGAACCCGAACAGCTCCTCGGCGCGCGTCCGGTCGTGGATCAGCCGGTCGAACGGCGAGAGCAGCGCTGTGCGTCCTCGGAACGCACGGTCGAGGACCTCCCCGTGCGCCCACCGCTCGCCCGGCAACCCCTCGACCTTCACCCGGACCGCTCGCCCCTCGCGCTCGAGCGCGGCCAGCGCGCGCTCCCATCCGGGGGGCCGGGTGTTCTCGAACGTTCGGCCGAACCCGATCAGCTTGGAGATGCCGAGGGCGCGCAGCTGCACGTCGAACAGGCTGCGCGCCTCCTCCCCCGTGCCGGGGCGGGGTGCGTCGAACGGGAGGCTCCGTGCCGCGAGGTCCCAGACCCGCTCCTGCCCGGCCCGGCCGGCGATCATCACCTCGCCCTTCGCCCACAGGAGCTCGAGCATCATCGCCGTGTTGCGGCCGTTGTCGTTCCACCCCCCGGTCCTCCAGCCGACGGCTGATCGGTCCTCGAACGCCCCCGTGGGCAGAGGCCCCTCAGCCTCGAGCCGCTTCAGAACGTGCCGGCGGAAGCCCGTGTTCGCGCGGAGGTACCTGCCGGCGTACCCGTCGCGCCGGCTCGGATAGCGGCGCATCGTCTCCCGGTGCACGGCGAACTGCGAGGTCGGCAGGATGAAGGCCCGATATCCGAACAACGAACGGTCCTGCCAGAGCATCCGTTCGAGCTCGGCCACGCGGAACCGTCGTCCGAGCCGGGACCAGAGCACGAGGTGCTCGGTGCGCGCGACCGTCCGCGTGGGATCCATCTGCACGCTCCCGAGCTGCTCGACGACCTCCAGGATCGACCGTGGGCGCGGCGCCGAGAGCAGCTGTGCGGTCACGGCGAGACGCCGCGCTCGCTGGATCGAGATCGAGCGAGGTTCGGACGGACTCACCCGGCGTGCTCGGCCGCCTCGGCATCCGCCTTCGTGCGATGCACGGTGCCGTCGGGATGCTCCGGCGGCGAATAGAGCGAGTAGAGCTTGAGCTCACCGGTCCCGGTGTTGATCACGTTGTGCCAGATGCCCGCTGGGACCACGATCGCCCAATCGTCGGAGACGTCGTGTGACTCGTCGACCCCGTCCTCGTCCCGGCCGAACTCGACGCGAGCCTGTCCCTCCTCGATCCGGAGGAACTGGTCGCGGTCCGGGTGCACCTCCTTGCCGATGTCCTCGCCCGGGGCCAGTCGCATCACGGTGAGCTGTGCATGTGGCCCCGTGAACAGCACCGTCCGGAACGTGTCGTTGTCGAGCGTCAGACGTTCGATGTCCCCGACCCAACCGATCATCGACGGTTTCCTCCCCAATCGAGCGATGGCGGGAGCCTAACGAACGAAGGCCCTCCGGAAGGAAGGCCTTCGCAGCGCTTTGCAGCGCAACAGATATCGTGGAGGTGGCGGGATTCGAACCCGCGTCACAGGACGACCGTCTGGGTCTTCTACGGGCGTAGCCGGTGGGTAGATCTCGCCTCGGGGCTCCCACCGGCGGAGGACCCCTCGGCCAGCCCGGGTGCGATGTCCCTCGAGGGCCCCCGGGCGGAGCCCTCTCGGTGAGTCCTGCTTACGATGCCCTGTCCGGGCCGCAGGCCCTCCCGGACGGACAGCTACCTAGTGACTAGGCAGCGAGCGCGTACTCATCGTTGGCGCTTGTGTTGGTCCGGCGTTTAACGAGACTCCGGATCTCGGCCCGCTTCTCCCAGGCGATACCCGCCCTGCTCGAAGCCAGTACACCCCCATATGTAGTTGTGCGCTCAAGTATACGAGCCGTCGGCGCCACGACCGAACGGGCGTCTACGCCGCCGAGGCGGCCACCTCTTGGCACTCCGGGATGTCCTTCGACACCTCGTCGAGCTCGGGAGATTCGAACCCGCCGAGATCCTCGCCGATCGTGGACATCGAGGTCTGGATGTCGGTGCCGACGGTCTGGAGCTCCTCGCCGAAGGCCGCCGGGTCGTCCGTCGACATCGCCTCGACACGATCGCGCGCGCTTTCGAACACATCCCGAGACTCGCGCAGCCCCGCGAGCAGGTTCTGAGCCGCCGCCTCGCCGTCGTCGACGTCCGGGACGCCGGCGTCCTCCACGTCGGCGATCACCGTATCGGTCGAGGCGATCACGTCGTCGAGGAACGTGACCATCGCGTCCTTCAGCGCATCGATGCTCGAGGGATCGAGGTTCGCCTGCAGGTCCGCGTTCAGGCCCTGGATCTCCTCGACCCAGTCGACGATGGCACCGCAGACGCCGGTGGCGTAGGCCTCGGCGGACACGGTTCCCCCGTTCGCCCCTCCATCGGATCCCGAGCAGGCACCCGCCAGCAGGATCCCCAGAGGGAGCAGCACGATCGCGATCCGCTTCCGCATCCAACCCATCCTCTCGTCGGTCGGCCCTCTCCGCCGCTCCCCACCCTATCGGCGGCGGCCCAGCTCCTGCTGGATCTCGCGCTGATGCTCGCGCTCCGCGATCGCCTGGCGCTTCTCGTGACTGCGTCGGCCGCGTGCGAGCGCCAGCTCCACCTTCGCCAACCCGTGGGTGAAGTACACGCGCAAGGGAACGAGCGCCAGACGATCCTGCTGCTGAGCGTCGGTCAGCTTCGAGATCTCCTGTCGATGGAGCAGGAGCTTCCGTGGGCGTACGGGGAGGTGCGCCTTCTTGTCTCCCGCCTCGTAGGGCGGGATGTGCATCCCCTCCAGCCACGCTTCGCCACCCCGGACGCGCGCGAACGCTTCGGCCAGCGATGCGCGACCCCCTCGGAGGGACTTCACCTCATCCCCCGTCAGCACGATCCCCGTCTCGAACGTCTCGAGGATCGTGTAGTCGTGACGTGCCTTGCGATTGGACGCGACGGTCTGCTCGCCCTCGCGATCCTTGCGACCCATCAGGCCGCCTCAGACGTCGAGGAACCGGCGCATGCCGATCGTGCCCGCGATGATCGCCACGAGCGCTGCCGCGACGAGGATCCACGGGGTGATCACCACGACGTCGCTGTTCTTGATCAGCGGGAGCCACGGGGCCGTGCCGCGCAGGTTGTCCACGACGAAGACCTTCACGAGGAACAGGCCCGCGATCGCGGCGGCCGCCCCGAGCATCGATTCCACGAGACCCTCGATCAGGAACGGGACGCGGATCCGCCAGTTCGTGGCCCCGACCAGTCGCATGATGCCGATCTCCTTGCGGCGGGCGAACATCCCCATCCGGAGCGTGTTCGCGACCAACCCGATCGCGGAGGCGAGCATGATCACCGCGATGCCGAAGACGCTGAGCGACAGCACCCGCGTCAAGGCGTCGAGGCGGTCGAGCAGCTTCTGGTAGTCGGCCACGTTCCGGACGCCCGGCTCGGTGCATTCCTGGTGTTGGTCTCCCTCGTCGTCCACGACCACCTGGCAGCCCAGCGAGGCCGTGATCTGCTCGAAGTCCGTCACCGCCGAGAGGTTGACCCGAAGCGAGGTGGGGATCACCTCCATGCAGTCCACGTTCTCCAGGAAGACCTCTTGGCCCTCGAAGAGCCGCTCGAACTCCTGGCACGAGCGTTCCTTGTTCCAGAAGGCGACGTCGGCGACCGCGGGGACCTGTTGCAGCTTCTCGGTGAGCCGCCCGACGGTTCCCTCGTTGACGGGGTCGGTGAGGTAGACCTGGACCTCGACGTTCCCCGTCAGCACCCGGGTCACGAGCTCGAACTCCCGGGCGATCAAGAGGGACAGACCGAAGAGGAACAGCGCGATGAACGACGTGGACATCGCGGCGAACGCGACGACGCCGTTGCGGCGAAGGCCCGACGCGGTCTCCCGGAAGAAGGACTCGAGACGAGGCGCCATCAGCTGTAGACGCCTCGGGATTGATCGCGGACGACCTTGCCCTTCTCCAGTTCGATCACGCGCTTGCGCATCGCGTCGACGATCGCCTGGTCGTGCGTCGCCATCAGGATCGTGGTGCCGATGCGGTTGACCTTGTCGAGGAGCCGCATGATGTCGACCGAGGTGTTGGGGTCGAGGTTCCCGGTGGGCTCGTCGGCGAGCAGCACGAGTGGGCGGTTCACGCACGCCCGCGCGATCGAGACGCGCTGCTGCTCTCCGCCGGAGAGCTCATCCGGGTACGCGTTCAGCTTGTCGCCCAGCCCGACGTACTCGAGGATCTCCGGGACACGCTGGTCGATCACGTGTTTCGCCTTGCCGATCACCTCGAGGGCGAACGAGACGTTCTCGAAGACGGTCTTGTCCTGCAGGAGCTTGTAGTCCTGGAAGACCGTGCCGATGTTCCGCCGCAGGTGGGGGACCTTGAAGGAGGTGATCTTGGAGAGGTTCTTCCCGGCGACGAACACGTCGCCACGGGAGGCCTCCTCCTGCTTCAGGAGGAGGCGGATCATCGTCGATTTCCCGGAGCCGGACGGGCCCACGACGAAGACGAATTCGCCCTTGTCGATCTCGACCGAGACGTCTTCGAGGGCGGTGACGCCGTTCCGGTAGGTCTTGGTGACGCGTTGAAGGCTGATCATGGCGTGTTGAATGCGAGGGGAGTTGGGATCGGCCCACCCTACCAGAGGTCTTCCGCGAGAGCGGTGAAGGTGCCGTAGGCTTCCTCCGTGGACGCCGCGGATGCGAGCCGGCTCGCGTCACGCGGGGCGCCGCGCACAGCTGCCTGGCTCGGACCTGCCTTGATCGTCGTGTCCGTCCTGTTCGCACTGCGGGGGTTCGTCGTCGGCGGCGTCCTCACCAATCAGCATCCGGACCTCCTCACGTTCTGGCTCCCGCGCTGGTCGTTCCTCGGGGACTCCATCGCCGCCGTCCGGATCCCGATCTGGAACCCGTACGAGATGGCGGGGTACCGTTTCGCCGCCGATCCGCAGAGCGGCTGGCTGTACGCGCCGCCGATGCTCCTGTTCTCGACGCTGTCGCCAGGGCTCGCCCTCCGCTCGTTCATCGTCTTCAACCCGCTCTTGGCCGGCCTGGGACTCTTCGCGTTCCTCCGGATGGAGTCGATCGGCCGGATCGCCGCGACGGCCGGGGGGCTCGTCCTCGCGATGACGATGGCGACCTCCACGATCGCGATCTCGTTGCCGTTCGCCGGCGCGCTCGCGTGGACGACCGTCATCATCGTCGCGGCGGCCGGATACCGCCGGAGCGAACGATGGTCCGGGCGGCTGGCGTGGCTTGGACTCGGCGCCTTCGCGTGGAGCCAGGTCGCCGCGGCCCACATGAGTCACGGGCTCGTGATCGCGACGGCGTTCGCGACCGCCTACCTCGTGGCGGGTGCCGTCGCCGACGCCCGCGTGGCACGGACGGGCGCGCAACGCGCCGTCGCGCGTGTGGCGCTCTTCCTGGTCGTGCTGCCCCTCGCCGCGCTGCCGATCCTCGTGCCGCACGTCGACTTCCTTGGGACATCCAGCCTGCAGGGTGGCTACGGCGCGCTCGGCGATGCGGGGCAATCGGAGGTCGGCGATCCGCTCGGATCGGACGGCGTCTGGGCGGCGTGGCCGTTGGGTTTCGCCTCGGCGCCGGGCGCCTACGCGGGCGCGGTGGCGTTGTCGTGCGCTCTCGTGGCGGCCCGTGCATCCCGACTCCGGCCGCTCGTCATCGCGGCCGGAGGGCTCGCGCTCGCCGCCTACGTGCTGACCTCCTCGTTCCTCGTCGGGGCCCGATGGTTCCGCTCGGTCATGCTCGAGATCCCCTTCGGGGACGTCTACCTGCACAACCCGGGCCGCCTCCGATACGTCGCCGTCATGGCGTTGCCGATCCTGGCGGGCGCCGGACTGCAGGGGCTGGTGGAGCGCTCGCTCTCGCGTCGTGCGGGGATCGCCTGGATCGGGGCCACCATGTTCGTGTTCTTCCTCTGGCCGCTCGCCGCCGGAGGGAGCGCCGTTCGGTTCGCGATGTTCGCCGCGGTGCTGCTGGTGGCGGCGCCGGTGCTATTCGGGTTCGCCACGCGCCGCTGGCGATGGGCCTCGGCGACCGCGCTCGTCGGGCTGCTCTCGCTGGAGCTGTTCGCGAGCGCGGTCTACGCGCAGACGTACGAGGGCGGCACCGTGTTCACCGGGCTGGAGACGGGCGAGCACCCCGCACTGGTGCCGCAGGTCCTGCGCTTCCCGTCGCTGAGCGAAAACGATTACCTGGCGACCACTGCGATCGTCGAACACATCCGTCGTCACCCGGGGCGCTACGCCACCTGGGCGCCGCCCGCCGCCTTCTACGAGAAGGGCTACCTGTGGATGAAGTCTCCCCTCGACTGGCCGGCGCTCGCCCCGAGCCGGGGCTCGCTCTTCGGGATCCCGGACGCCCTCGGCTACAACCCCGTGCAGCTCCCCCGCTACTGGCGGTACATCCGCAGCACGAACGAACTGTCGGTCTTCTACAACGCCTCGGTCCTCAACGTGCCGTCCCCCGAGGACGTCCGCGTGCTGGGGTTGCGGTACCTGGTCGTCCCCACCGGCATCGAACCTCCCGTGGCCGGTCGCGTGGTCGAGGAAGCCAACGGCTACTCGCTGTGGGAGCTTGACGACGCGCAACCCCTGTCC
>JBOGVC010000044.1:0-6185 GCA_050695275.1 Actinomycetota bacterium
GTCCTCGTCGACACACTGGCGTCGTTCCCCGGCGTCCGCGTGCTCGTGACCCACGATCCCGTGGAGGCGATGACCCTCGCCGATCGCGTGGTGATCCTCGAAGGCGGACGGGTCACCCAGGAGGGAACGTTCGACGACGTGCGCCGGACACCGCGGAGCCGCTACGCGGCCGAGCTGGTCGGGGTCAATCTCTTCGTCGGGCGGCTGGAGCCGATCGAAGGTGGGGCGGGCCGCCTCGTCACCCCCGAAGGCGACGTGGTGGTCGGCTGGCCGGAGGGGACCTCGCGACGGCCGATCGAGGGGGTGACCGGGACCCTGCGGCCGTCGGACGTGGTCGTGCACGCCGACCTTCCGGCGCAGAGCTCCGCCCGCAACGTGTGGCGCGGAACGGTGGACGATCTCGCGATCTACGGAGAGCGCGTCAGAGCGCGGATCGCGTCGCGACCTCCGCTCGTGGCCGAGATCACGGCGGGCTCCGTCCGCCAGCTCGGCTTGGCTCGGGGCTCCGAGGTCTGGGCCTCCTGCAAGGCGGTCGAGGTGGAGATCACGCTCCCCGCTCCTCAGGATGGGAGGACGTACCCTGGGTGAGTGAAAACGGATGAGCGCTCCCTCCGGAAGACGGACGGAGACGGCGAGAGCCCCAAGCCCAAGAAGCGGCGTCACCCGGCGCTCATGTTCCTCGGCGAGCTGCCGGGCCTCATCCTCATGGCGTTCGCCTTGGCGTTGCTCATCAAGAGCACCCTGCTCCAGGCGTTCTGGATCCCCACGGGCTCGATGGAACCCACCTTGGTCCCGGGCGACCGGGTGATCGTCGCCAAGGTCCCCTACTACTTCCACGACCCCGAGCGGGGCGACATCATCGTGTTCGAAGAGCCCGATCCCGCCAAGGAGCCGGAGCGCGGGGTTTGGGGTGCGGTCACCCACTGGCTCGGGCAAGGCCTCGGATTCTCCCCACCCGACAACCCCGACTACATCAAGCGCGTGATCGGCGAGCCGGGGGACGTGGTCTCCGCGAAGAACGGCCGCGTCTACGTGAACGGCATCCGGATCTCGGAGCCGTATCTCCAGGAACGCACCGCCCGATTCTCGGAGACGACGGTTCCCGACGGGGAGCTGTTCGTGATGGGTGATAATCGGTCGAACTCGCTCGACTCCCGCTTCGGCCTGGGGTTCGTTCCGATCGACCGGGTGGTGGGCAAGGCGGTCTGGATCATCTGGCCCGTCGACAGCATGAGCGGCTTCTAGCGAGGCGAGCTCGTGCGCGGGTTCCTGATCGTGGGCGGCATCCTGGTGGGCCTCTGGCTGCTCGCTGCGCTCGTGCTTCTCGTGATCGGACGGAGGACGATCGCTCGAGAGTTGGTCACCTTCCTGCCGAACCTCATCCGTCTCTTCCGAGGGCTGCTCGGAGACGCGCGTGTGCCCCGTTCATCCAAGCTCCTCCTGTTCCTGGGAGCCATCTGGCTGGCGTCCCCGATCGACCTGCTCCCCGAGTTCCTGCCGGGGGTGGGTGCTCTCGACGACGCGATCGTCGCAGGGCTCGTCCTGCGACACGTCGTGAAACGAGCCGGCCCCGACATCGTGAAGGAGCATTGGCGGGGAGACCCGAAGACCATCGGGCTCATGCTCCGAGCCGCCCGCGTCTCCGGTTCCGCTCCCTAGCCGATCCCGCGCTCGCTCGCCCAGGAATCCAGCAGCTGGTACGCCTCGTCCTCGGGGATCTCGCCGCGCTCCATGCGCACCTCCATCAGGAACGCGAGCGCCTCGCCGACCAGGGGGCCGGGCTCCACCCCGAGCCGTTCCATCACCTGGCGGCCATCGAGGGTCGGGCGCATCGCGTCGAGGTTCTCCTGCTCGGCCAAACGGGCGATCCGGTCCTCGAGCTCGTCCTGGAGCAGGGCGAACCGCTCCGCGCGCTTCGGATCCCGGGTCGTGCAATCCGCTCGAGTGAGCTGGTTCAGCTTGTCGAGGAGCGGACCGGCGTCGCGGACGTATCGACGGACCGCGGCATCCGTCCAGCCGTCGCCGTACCCGTGGAAGCGGAGATGGAGCTCCACGAGCGTCCGCACCTCCTCCACCGCGGTGTTGGGATACCGGAGCTCCCGGAGTCGCTGCTCCGCCATCCGCGCACCGACCACCTCGTGGTGATGGAACGAGACGCCGTCGGGCATGATCGCCCGGGTGGAGGGCTTCCCGATGTCGTGCAGGAGACCGGCGAGCCGGAGCACGGGATCGGGCTCGAGCCGTTCGACCACCGCGAACGTGTGGCGCAACACGTCCTTGTGCCGATGCACCGGATCTTGTTCGAGCTCGAGGGCCGAGAGTTCGGGAAGGAACTCGTCCGCGAGCCCGGAGTCGACCAGCATCGCCAAACCGGAACCCGCCGCGTCGCCGACGAGGAGCTTGTCGAGCTCGGCGCGGATGCGCTCCGAGGAGACGATCCGGAGCCGTTCCCGCATCCGGCGGATCGCGTCCACCACGCGCGGTGCCGCCGTCACGCCGAGCTGGGAGACGAACCGCGCGGCACGGAGCATGCGCAGCGGATCGTCCGAGAAGGCGACCTCCGGATCGAGCGGCGTGTCGAGGATCTTCGCGGCGAGATCCTTCACCCCTTCGTACGGGTCGACGAACTCCCCGTCCGGCAGCCGGACGGCCATCGCATTGATCGTGAAGTCGCGCCGGGACAAGTCGGTCTGGATGTCCTTGGCGAACGTGACCGCCGGCTTGCGCTCGTCCTCCGGATAGCGCTCTTCCCGGAACGTCGTGATCTCCAGGACGTTGCCGTGCCGACGCGCCCCGACGGTTCCGAACTTGGCCCCGACCAGGTACAGCGCCTCCGCCCATCCCCGGAGCAACCGGGACGTCTCGGCCGGCGAGGCGTCGGTCGCGAAGTCGGTGTCGACACCGGGCGCGAGCCGCCCCAGCACCAGATCACGGACCGCTCCCCCGACGAGGTACAGCTCGTGACCGGCCGCCTGGAAACGGTCGCCGAGTTCCTTCGCGAGCGGATCGATCTCGAGGGTGGTCACGACGTCAAACCTTACCCTCGCGCTCCTCCCGCCCCGGCGGAGTACGGTGCGGCATCGCCCATCTGGCTCGGGCGGCGGAACCGTGGCGCCCGATCAGTACGGGAGGCTCTCGGAGGCGGCCGCTGCCTCGTCGAACGCCGCCCGGCGCTCGAGGGTGCCGTGGAGGGCCAGATCGAAGTCGTGGGGGTTCGTCGCGGTCCGACGGGCCTCGTCCGGCGAGACGACTCCCTCCTTCACGAGCTTCACGAGCGCTTGGTCGAAGGTCTGCATGCCGTAGAACTCTCCGCCCTGGATCACTTCGAGGATGCCCGACGTTTCGTCCGGGTCCACGATCCTGTCGAACACGCGTCCTGTGTTCACCAGCACTTCCACGACGGGGACGCGTCCCTTCCCATCGGCACGGGACACGAGACGCTGGGACACGATCCCGCGGAGCGCGCCGGCGAAGGATGAGCGGATCTCCCGCTGCTGCTCGGGAGGGAACAGGTCGAGTGTGCGGTTGATCGTCTCCATCGCGTCGATCGTGTGCAGCGTGGAGATCACGAGGTGTCCGGTCTCGGCCGCCTGGATCGCGGCGAGCGCCGAGTCCGCGTCACGGATCTCCCCGATGAAGATCACGTCGGGGTCCTGACGGATCACGTGGCGGAGGGCGGCCGCGTACGAGTCCGTGTCGATCCCGATCTCGCGCTGCTGGATGATCGAGAGCTGGTCGTCGTGGACGACCTCGATCGGGTCTTCGACGGTCACGATGTGTGTCCGACGGGTGCGGTTGATGTGACCGATCATCGCCGCGATGGTCGTCGTCTTCCCGGTTCCCGTCGGACCGGTGATCAGGATCAAGCCACGCGGGGAGGCCGCGAGCGTGCTCATCACGGGAGGCAACCGGAGCTCCTCGAAGGAGGGAACCTCGGCGCGGACGCGACGGATCGCGAGCCCGATCACGCCCCGCTGACGGAAGACGTTGACGCGGAACCGTCCGACGCCGGAGAGCGTGTAGCCCAGGTCGGCCTCGTTCGTCTGCTCGAACTCCCGCTTCTTGTGCTCGCTCATGAGCGCGTCGGCGAAGCGGTCGGTGTCGGCGGCGGAGAGGTAGCCGAGCTCGGCCGGCGAGAGGTCGCCGTCCACCCGCACGAACGGCACGTTGCCCGCCTTCAGGTGGAGGTCGCTCGCGCCCCGTTCGACCGTGTACCGCAGAAGCTCATCGATGTCCATGCCAGACCGACGCTCCTCTTCTCATCGCTGGTCACGCCCTTCGGACGCTCGGTAGATGCATCGGCCCCTCTCCCCGAGGACCTGAGGAACGGAACCTAGAATCAGGTCGGATGGCTGAAGGGGGCGGAGCGGCGACGCCGGGCGCCGAAGCTGGCGGCTCGAAGCGGCGTCGCAGGCGACGGCCGAAGCGGGGCTCCGCGCGCGAGGCCGGCGGTGCGAAAGCGCAGGGAGCGAGCCGAGGCGGCGAGACGGCAGGCGATGCCCCTCGGGCGTCAGTGGGGACCGGGAGCAGCCACGCGGCGACGGGCCAGGGCCAGAAACGGAAACCACAGAGGAAACGCCCGAGGAAGGGTCAGCAGAAGAACGAGCAGAAGAGCCAGAAGCAGCGGCAGAAGCGGCGAGGCACGTCGGGGAAGGCCTCCCGGAGATCCCGTGGCGCTCCCTCCAAGCGGGAGATCTCCGCGGGTGGGGTCGTCTATCGACGGGACGGCGAGGAGATCGAGATCGTCCTGGCGTCGCGACGCACGCGCCGTGGCGAGCTCGCGTGGGGGCTCGCGAAGGGCGGCATCGAGGACAACGAATCCCCGGAAGAGGCAGCGGTTCGGGAGGTCCGGGAGGAGACCGGGCTCCTGGCGGAGATCGAAGACTCCCTCGGGGAGACCCGGTACTTCTACGTGTGGGAGGACGTGCGCATCCGCAAGACCGTCCACTTCTTCTTGATGCGACATACGGGCGGGGACATCGACGACCGTGATGACGAGTTGGGGGAGATCCGCTGGTTCCCGCTCGAGCGCGCGCTCAAGCGGGCCGCGTACCGCGGCGAGCGCGACGTCCTCGTCCGCGCCGCCGAGATCCTCCGGTGAGTCCCGTCGACGCCGGGATCGCGGTCGCGATCGGCCTGATCTCCGGCATCCTGGCCGGCCTCTTCGGGGTGGGGGGTGGAATCGTGATGACACCCGGCATCCAGGTGCTCCTCGGGGCTCCCCCGATCGTGGCGCTCGCCACACCGCTGCCGGTGATCTTCCCGACCGCGCTCTCCGGCGCGCTCGCATACCGACGCCGCGGTGAGCTCGACGTCCGGGCGGCAACGTGGCTGGTCGGTCCCGGGGTCGTCGCCGCCGCGTTGGGCGCCTGGCTCACCACGGCGATCGACACGAGGCTGCTGCTCATCGTGACCGCCCTCCTGCTCGGCTGGCAGGCGATCTCGATCCTGCGCACCGGCGAGCGGCGCCGAGCCGGCCGGCCGGCTTCGGCGGCGATCCTCGGAGGGATCGGCGCCCTGGCCGGTCTCGTCTCCGGTCTCCTCGGCATCGGCGGCGGCCTCGTGATGGTCCCGTTGCTCGCGGGCTGGCTCGGGATGCCACTGAAGCGGGCCCTGGGTACCTCGCTCCTCGCGATCGTCGCCCTCGTGGTCCCCGGCGCGGTCGTCCACGGCGTGCTCGGCCACCTCGACCTGTGGATCTGTATCGCGCTCATGGTCGGATCGGTGCCCGGAGCTCGGCTGGGTGCGGCCATCGCGCTGGGCGCGCGGGAGCGGACGCTTCGGGTCGTGGTGGGGAGCGGGCTCCTCGCCGTGTCCGTCCTGTATGCGATCGAGCAGGCGTCGGCGATGCTGGACCGCTGAGCTCGGGGGCTACGATTGTCGCTCGGCATGCGTCGCTCCCGCGGACCATATCTGGCTGTGAGCCTCCTCTCGATCCTTTGGGCGATCGTCTGGATCGCGTCGCCCGTGCGCGCCCAGGGGGAGCCGGTTGCGACGATCCGCCTCCTCAAGCAGAACGCGTACACCACTCCGGATCGACCGTTGATCCGGCTCGCGATCCGGATCAGCAACGTCGGCGACGTGACGATCCCCGACGCGGTCGTCGGATGGCAGCTCGGCCGGAAAGTGGTGTCCCGCGTCGAGTACGAGACCGCGCTGGCGGATGGCCCTTCCTTCGCCGCGGC
>JBOGVC010000045.1:0-10562 GCA_050695275.1 Actinomycetota bacterium
ACCAGCGACGACGGGAGATCGACGAGCTCCGCCGCCGAGCGGGCGAGGAGGCCGTCGGACGCCGGGTCGAGGTCGAGGCGCTGGAGCGCGCGATCTCCTCGGGCGAGCGGGAAGGCGATCGCCTCGAGGGGGAGCTCGCCGCCGTGCGCGATCGGCTCGTCGCGCTCCGGACCGAACGGGAAGCGATCGAGTCGGACATCGAGAGCCTCGACGGCCAGACGTCGCCGCTCGCCGAGCGCCGCACGCAGCTCGAGCACGAGCGACGCCGCGCGATCGAGAAGGTGGAGGAGCTCGACGATATCGAGCGGCGACAGCAGTCTCGCCTCGAGCTGCTGGAAGCCCGACGACGAGACATCGAGGAGACCCCGGGGTCCCGCTTCCTGAAGACGCACCGTGGCCGCGCCGCCGGCGTGTTGAAGGATCTCGTTCGGGCGGAGGCGGGTCTTGAGCGGGCGTTGCTGGCCGCGCTGGGGCCGCTCGCCGACGCCGTCGTCTTCGAGGATCGGGAGCACGCGCTCGCTTCGACGCCAGACGGCGACGGTGCGATCCTCGCGATCGCCGCCGGCGGGCCCGTCCCCCAGGGGCTGTCGGGCGAACGACCGCTGCTCTCCGTCGTGGATGCCGATCCGGCTGCTCGAGGGATCGTCAGCACCGTGCTTCGCGACGTCTACCTCGCGAACTCCATCGAGGAGGCGGCGGAGAAGCAGGACGCCCACCCGGGGGCGTCGTTCGTCACGTCCGACGGGACGCTCGTGGGACCGGCCGTCATCCATACGCCGAAGGCGACCGACAGCCGGGCCCGTGAGATCCGCGCGGAGCTGCAGGTCCTGGCGCACGATCTGGCGGGGACGCGGAGCCGGTTGCAGCCGCAGCGGCAGCGCATGGAGGAGACGTCCGAGGAGATCGACTTCCTGAACCAGCAGATCGAGGCGGCCGACGCCGACATCACGTCGGCGGCCGAACGCCTGGCGGCCCTCGAACGAGACCTCGCCGCCGCCGGCACGGAGGAGGACCTCTTCTCCGAGCGCCTGGCCGGCGTGCGGGACGCCCAGGCGGCCGCGCGGAGCCGCCTCGCCGAGCTCGGGCCGGCCGGTCCGGAGTCGATCCCGGAGCTCCCGCCGCTCCCGCAGCCGCCCGTCCAGGCCAGGGTCATGGTGGAGACGCTCCGACGCGACCGCTCATCGCTCGACGCGCGTCTCGCGCGGCTCCGTGCCGAGCGAGACGACGCAACCGCACAGGACCCGCTCCAGCTCCGATCGACGCTGGAGCAGGCGGAGGAGACGAGGGTCTCCGCCGAGCAGGCCGCCGCCACCGCCGAGCAACGGGCTGTCGCGGCCGCCGACGAGCGGGACGCTGCCGCGGCGGCGGAGCGCGCGGCCGCATCCGCCGAGGCGGAGATCAACAAGGCGTGGCGGGAGGCGTCCACCGAGCTCGACCGGCTCCGCGAAACCTACGAGGACGACGACCGGCTCCGCGGCGACATCGAGCGACGGGTCCGCGACGCCGAGCGGCTGCTCCGCGAAGGACACGGGCTCGAACCGGAGGCCGCGTTGTCGATGGTGACGGAGGACGACTCGGTCCAGTCACTGGAGAAGGCGAGCGAACTCGTCCAGCGGCGTCTGGGCCTCCTCGGGCGCGTCAACCTCCTCGCGACGGGCGAGTTCGAGGCGGTGCAGGAGCGGCACGACTTCATGCAGCGAGAGCTGGACGACGTCCGCACGGCGCGCCGCGACCTGCTGGAGCTCGTGGCGCAGGTGGATCGGGAGATCCAGGAGAGCTTCGACGGAGCGTTCCGCGACGTGGCGGTCCAGTTCGAGCGTCTCGTGAAGGAGCTCTTCCCCGGCGGGGAAGGTCGCCTCGTGCTCACGGACCCGGCGAACCCGCTGGAGGCGGGGATCGAGATCGAGGCGAGTCCCGGCCGTAAGCGCGTCAGGCGGATCTCCCTCCTCTCGGGAGGCGAACGGTCCCTGGCTGCGCTCGCGTTCCTCTTCGCGATCTTCACCGCGCGACCGTCACCCTTCTACCTGATGGACGAGGTGGAGCCCGCGCTCGACGACCTGAACCTCCACCGGTTCCTCCGGCTGGTGGCGGGATTCGCCCGCGACGCGCAGGTGATGATCGTCACGCACCAGAAGCGCACGATGGAGATCGCGTCGATGATGTACGGCGTCTCGCTGAACAAGGACGGAACCACCAAGATCCTCTGTCAGCGCCTGGAGCATCCTGAGGTGCCGCCGGATCCGGGCGAAGCCGCGTCGCCCGAGCTCGTCGAGGTGCCAGAGAGCGAGCGGGTCGGCTAGCGTCCGGGCGTGGAGATCTTCGTCGCCATCCTGTTCGTCTGCCTCGCCGTCGGGATCATCTTCGTCCGGCTCTCAGGCGCCCGGAAGGAAGCCGAACGACTCCGGGACGAACCCGAGGTGGAGATCCCGGCGCCGACGATCGGGGCGCCCGTGCCCGAGCCGCGAGAGCGCCTCGGGACGCGCGTCCGGATCCTCCTGTCCCGCGGCGGGACCGAGGCATGGGAGACGCTCCACGACCTCCTGCTGAAAGCGGACGTCGGCCCCTCGGCGACCGCACGGCTCGTGGAGCGGGTCCGAGCCCGGTGGACGCGGGAGGCTGATGCGGAATCGCTGCTCCGCGAGGAGATGGTCGAGATCTTGGGCCCGGATTCGCGGCTCTCCCTGCCGGATGAAGGGCTCGGCGTGATCCTGGTGGTGGGCGTCAACGGGTCGGGGAAGACGACGACGATCGGAAAGCTCGCGAGGCGCCTCGCGGGTGAGGGCCGGACCGTGAGCATCGCCGGCGCCGACACGTTCCGCGCCGCCGCCGGCGAGCAGCTCGAGGTCTGGGCGGTTCGGGCTGGTGCGCACCTCGTATCGCAGGAACGGGGTGCTGATCCCGCCTCTGTCGTGTTCGACGCCGTGAAGTCGGCCATGGCCCGGGGTTCCGACGTCCTGATCGTCGACACAGCGGGGCGGCTGCACACGAAGACACCGCTGATGGACGAGCTGCAGAAGATCGGGCGGGTGGTGGGCAAGGCCGGTGCGACAGTCGCCGAGACCCTGCTCGTGCTCGACGCCACGACGGGGCAGAATGGGATCGCCCAGGCGAAGGCATTCACCGAGGCGGTGGACGTGTCCGGGATCGTCCTGACGAAGCTCGACGGAACCGCGAAGGGCGGGGTCGTGCTGGCGGTACGCGAAGAGCTGGGTGTGCCGGTGCGGCTCGTGGGCACCGGCGAGGGTCCGGACGACATCCAACCGTTCCGCGCGGAGATCTTCGCGAACAGGATCTTGGCGTCGTGAGCAGGCGGATCCTGATCGTCGAGGATCACCCCACGATGCGGGAGGCGATGCGCCTCGTGCTCGAGCGCGAGGGCTTCGACATCGACGAGGCCTCGGACGGCGACCAGGCGCTCGTCTCGGTACACGACGATGCACCGGACCTGGTCCTCCTCGACATGAGCATCCCGGGCACGGCCGGCCCCGAGGTGCTCGCCGCCATCAAGAGCGATCCCTCCACGTCGAAGGTGCGGGTGATCGTGGTGACGGCGGCCGGTGAGGAGGGCAGATCCGCCGCCATGGCGGGGGGCGCGGACCACTATTTCACGAAGCCGTTCAGTCCGATCGCCCTCCTCCAGGCCGTCGAAGAGGTCGTGGGGACCGAGACGGACTGACGAGTAGGATGCCGGTCTCACCGGGACCTCGGCCAGGACGCGGCCGGGCCGCCGGCCCATCCGGAACGCCAAGGAAGATCTCTCTCGATGTTCGACACGCTGACCGCGAAGCTCGACGGCACGTTCAAGAAGCTGCGCTCCCGCGGCAAGCTGCATCCGAAGCAGGTCGACAACGCCCTCGGCGACATGCGAACGGCGTTGCTCGAGGCCGACGTCGCCCTCGAGGTGGCCGATGCCTTCCTCGGTCGGGTCCGGACCCGTGCGCTTTCCGAGGAGGTGATGAAGAGCCTCACGCCGGCACAGCAGGTGATCAAGGTCGTCCGGGAGGAACTGCAGGCGACGCTGGGCGGCGAGCACGCCCGGTTCGTCGTCCCCTCGGCCCGGAGGGCCGTGGTGATGATGGCCGGGGTCCAGGGTTCGGGGAAGACCACCGCCTGCGCGAAGCTGGCCTTCCGTCTCAAGAAAGATGGCCGGCGGCCGGTGCTGGTCGCGGCGGATCTCGAGCGCCCGGCGGCGATCGAGCAGCTGTTCACCCTCGGGAGAGAGATCGGTGTGCCGGTGGTTTCCGAGGGCAGCGATCCAGTCAAGGTGGCGAAGGCCGCCCTGAAGGAAGCGGATCGGAAGGGCTACGACGTGGTGATCGTCGACACGGCCGGTCGGCTGCATGTCGACGAGGAGATGATGCGGCAGGCACGGCGGATCCGCGACGTCGTCAAGCCCGACCACGTCCTGATGGCGTGCGACGCGATGACCGGACAGGACGCGGTGATCCAGGCTCGCGCGTTCCTGGGGGAGGTCGAGACGACCGGCTTCATCCTCACCAAGCTCGACGGCGACGCGCGCGGCGGCGCGGCGCTCTCGATCACGGCGGTCACGGGCAAGCCGGTGTTCTTCGCGGGCGTGGGGGAGAAGCCCGCGGACCTCGAGGAGTTCCATCCTGATCGGATGGCCGGCCGGATCCTGGGGATGGGCGACGTGCTCAGCCTGATCGACAAGGCGACGGACACCCTGGACGCCGACGAGGCGAAGGCGTCCGCCGAGAAGATGCTCCAGGGAGCGTTCACCCTCGAGGACTTCCTCGCCCAGCTCCGGCAGATGCGGCAGCTCGGGCCGATCCAGGACCTGCTCAAGATGCTTCCGGGCATGCCGGGCGGCAAGAACGCGTTCAAGGACCTCGCCGAGCAGGTGGACGAGAGCAAGCTCCGGCAGGCCGAGGCCCTGATCCTGTCCATGACGCCGGACGAGCGACGGAATCCCGGTATCATCTCCGGGTCTCGCCGCCTGCGGATCGCCCGCGGGGCGGGCTCCACCACCTCCGACGTCAACACGCTCCTCAAAGACTTCGAGGGCGCGAGGAAGATGATGCGGACGATGATGGGCGGCGGGAAGGGCCTTCCGGGCATGCTGTCCGTGCCGCGGATGCCGAAGCGATAGCGAGAGGAACGCGAGATGACGACGAGGATCCGGCTGCGGAGGATGGGCTCGAACAAGCGCCCCTTCTTCCGCGTCGTGGTGGCCGACCAGCGGAGCCCCCGCGATGGCCGCTTCATCGAGAACATCGGCAAGTACCACCCGCTCGACGATCCGAGCGTGATCGAGATCGACCAGGATCGCGCGCTGCACTGGTTGCGCGTCGGCGCCCAACCGTCCGACCAGGTGCGCAACCTGATGCGGAAGATCGGGATCTGGGATGAGTTCGTGAAGGAGCGTCCGTCCGCGGCGCCCGCTGCGTCGAAGGAACGACCGGACAAGCCGAAGATCTCCAAGAAGGCGAAGGCGAAGGCCGAGGCCGCCGCGGCGCAACCCGAAACGTCCCCGGCCGACGAGCCCCAGGCGATCGAGGACGAGCCCGCGATGGCGGAGGCCGACGCAGCCGAGGCCGTGGAACCGGTGGAGGAGACGCCGGCGACGGAGGACGCGACGGTCGAAGAGGCAGCCGCCGAGGACACGCCCGCGGACGACACGCCGGCCGCCGAGACGCCCGAGGGACCGTGAAGGACCTCGTCGAGTTCCTCGTCCAGGAGTTGGTCGATGAGCCCGACGCCGTCACCGTCGAGGAGTCGTTCGACGACCGGGGCCCTCGCTACCGCGTTCGCGTCGCCCCGGAGGACATGGGCAAGGTGATCGGCCGCGGAGGCCGCACGGCCAAGGCGATCCGCACCGTCGTCCGCGCGGCCGCGCAGCGTCAGGGACACGGCGCGATGGTGGACATCGAAGACTGAGGTGGACGAGCCGACCGTCGTCGTCGGCGTCGTGACGGGCGTCCACGGTCTCGGCGGCGAGGTCTCCGTCCAGAACCGTTCCGACAACCCCGATCGATGGACGCCGGGGAGCACCGTGTTCCGTGAAGACGGCGCCGCGCTCACGATCTCCGCGAGTCGACATCACGGGCGCCGGCTGCTGGTGCGCTTCGGCGGGGTCTCGGACCGGACCAGTGCCGAAGCACTCCGAGCAACCGTGCTCGTCGTGCCGGAGAGCTGGCTGCCGGACCTCCCGGAAGGGGAGTGGTGGGCCCATCAGCTCGAGGGGTGCGAGGTCCGAACCGTGTCCGGCCGGATCCTCGGCGTGGTCCGAGAGGTGATCCCGAACCCGGCGAACGACCTGTGGGTCGCGGTCGACGACGAGGGTCGGGAGACGCTCGTGCCGGCCCTCGCGGACCTCCTGATCGACGTCGACGTGGCGGGCCGCACGGTCCTCGTCAACGATGTGCCCGGCCTCACCGCGCCCGAGGAGCCGGAGGACGAACAGAGTTAGAGGTCGGCGATCTTCGCCAATCCGGCCACTTTCTTCAGCACGTACCGGTGGCCGTCGCGCTCGATCAACCCCCGCCGCTGCCACTCCGTGAGGATGCGGGTCACGTTCTCGCGGCTGCCGCCGCACAGGCTGGCGAGGTCGGCATGGGTGACCGCCGGGACGAGCACGCCGTCGGTCGGGAGGTCGTCGAGGGTGGGCGTGACGAGCTGGAGGAGTCGCTTGGCGACACGTCCTTTGAGGTCCAGGTGCAGGAGGTCGTCGGTGAACGACTGGTGCTCGCGAACCTGGCGGGCGAGCGCCTGGAGGAACCCGCGGGAGGCCGTCGGCTCCGCGGTCACGAAATCGAGGAACGACTCCGGGCCGATGGACCACACGTCCGAGTCGTCGAGGGTGAGGACGCTCGCCGTCCTCGGCATCTTGCCGAGCGCCGACAGCTCACCCAGGAAGCCGGGTGTGTCGAGCGTCGCGTGCAGGACCCGGTTCCCGTTCGCCGTCTCGGAGCTGATCTCGACGCGACCCTCGAGCAGGAAGAACACGTCCCCGTCGGGATCGCCCTGGTGGCACAGGTACGTGCCCCGGCGGAAGCGATGGACAGCTCCTTGCGAAGCGAAGCGATCGAGCGCTTTCGAGGGGACCTCTTCGAGGAAGGGCGCGCCGGTCATCACTCGTCCGACCTGGAGGTCGCCCGCTCGCCGCATGAGGAGGAGCCTACCGGCGCTCCGTCGCCCATGCGAGCCGGAACGAACAGGGCGGGGGCCGAAGGCCCCCGCCCTGTTCGCAGATGTGTGGAGGATCAGATCTTCTTGTGGGTCCGCTTCGTGGTCTTCTTGGTGGTCTGCTTGTGTGTCCGCTTCAGCGAAACGCGAGCCGCGGCGCGGTCGCTCGTCTGCTTGTCCTTCGAGGCCGCTGCCTTGGGGGTGATCTTCTTGTCCGCCATCCCGTGGTCCTCCTCCTGTGCCGGTGGGCCCCGGCGGGGCCCTTCTTCAACACGCGAAGCTTGTCACGCGGGTCACTGAGGAACGGTGAGCGCGGTCACTTCTCCTACGTGACGTTCGTCACTCCCGCCGATGTGACGCGCACCCGACCGAGCGTGTGACGTACGTCACACCCGTCCGGGCACGGCGGGACGCCTCAGGAATCGAGTTCGGGCAGATCGACCGGATCGGGCCGAGGCGTGCAGACCTTGCACCACAGTGCGTCCTCCACGACGAGGGCGCGGGTGACGTCCTTGCCTCGGAAGAGCTCGAGCACGAAGGGTTGCGTCTCCGCGTGGTCCTCGCACACCCCGCGTCCGCAGAAGCGACACACTCCCACGGCGTTCCTCCGGCAGTGCCAGCAATCCACGCGCCCCTCCTCAGTGCTGCCAGATACGGTCGGCGGCGGGGCGGAGCGTACCGCGTCGGAAGGCGTCGGCGACGACGAGCTCGAACCCATCGCGATCGAGTGCGAACAGCCGCATCGGCGTCGATGGCGTGACGGTCGCCGTCCGGGGGACGTCACGGAGCAGCGCAACCTCGCCGAAGTACCGGCCCTTCCCCAGCGAGCCCACGGGGGCTCCGTCGCGTACGACCTCCGCCCGTCCCGAGGCGATCGCGTAGAACCGGTCGCCGGGCTCTCCCTGGGTGATGATGGCCTCGCCGGGGGCGGCGGTGATCCACACGCCGTGCTCGAGGATCACCGTGAGCTGCTCCGAGTCGAGGGCACGGAAGACCGGAAGCTCCCGCAGCTCCGCCAGGGCCTGCATCGTGTGGCCGAAGTCGGGCGCGCGCATGTCCTCGGCGAGCAGCCGATCGAACGTCCCCTTGTCCACTTCGAAGAGCTCGACCTCGTCCACGGCGCGAACGGTCGCCTGGCGACGATGTGAGCCGAGGAGTCCCATCTCGCCGAACGACTCGCCCCTCGACATCGTCCGGAGGACGCGGGTGTCGCCGGTCTCCGAGTCCTCGTCCTCGATCTGCACGGTCCCCGTCCGCACGACGTAGAACGCATCCGGCCGGTCCCCCTGACGGAACACCGGCTCGCCCGCGCGGAGGATCTTGAGATGGACCCGGCCCGCGAGATCCGACAAGACGTCCTCCGGCAGGTCGTCGAACGCCGGGAGCTCGTCGATCAGCTCGGCGGCTTCGACCCGCCAGGTGGTCTCCAGTCGGAAGCGGACCGTTCGGACCAGTCCCCCCACTCGGCGGAGGAGGACCCGGATCAGGTTCAGCAGCCCGCGGAGGACCGGCCCGGTGAGGAAGAGGGCCAACAGGACGAGGAGGATCTTGGAGCCGATCTTCCCCCGCCACAGGCTCAGGATCAGCTCACCGAAGATCACCTTCCAGAAGATGAAGGCGGTGAAGAAGGAGAAGATCGTGAACGCGATCCCGGCGACGGCGTAGCCGCCGAGACCCCACTCTTGCGGCGTGAGCCGCTCGCGCGCCCGGAACTTGTGCCAGAGGTCGTGTTGCACGAACTGGAGCGAGCGGGGGCGGAGGTCGGGAACCTGGATCAGGTCCGAGAGGATCCAGTAGCCGTCGAGCTCCAGCAACGGGATCAGGTTCAAGAAGATCACGAGGTAGTTGAGGAGCGCGAACTTGTAGAGCAGGTCCGCGAGCGGCCCGCCGGGGAACAGGAAGACGGCGAGGCCAGCAAGGCCCGCGATCACGAGCTCGGTGAACGGTCCGGCCGAGGACTGCAGGATCCGCTGCCGACGGTCGAGCATCAGGCTGTCCGTCGCCTCTACGAAGAACGCCGGCGCGCCGAAATAGATCATGAAGCCGGCGCTCTTCACCTTCCGGTCGTAGCGCGAGATCACGACGGCGTGTCCGAGCTCGTGCATGAACGTCAGGAAGAACGCGAGGGCGAGCAGGATCGCCGATTCGACCGCCGCGTTCTCGCTCCCGAGCTTGAAATCCCTCGCGATGGCGACGTCCATGAACGCGATCAGCCCCGCGATCGCCACCACCCCCGAGATCACGGCGATGGGCCACCAGAAGAAGGGCCGCAGCAGGTACCGGTAACAGAAGCGGACGAGCCGGTCGGCGCCCTTCCAGTCGATCGAGAGCGTCTTGCCGAAGCGCTTCAGCTTCTTGCGACCAGGGGACGATGGATCCAGGCGGTCGGCGATGAGCTCGTCGGTGGGGATCGGGGCCGGATCGAGGAACCCGCCGGAGTACAGCGCGAGGACGAGGTCGGTGACCGGTTCGGCGTCGAGCCCGCCGCCCCCTCCCATCCGTTCCACGACGAGCTCACCCACCGTTCTCGAGCCGTCCATCAGGGGGAGCATCTCGGCCTCCCACACCTCGAGGCGGTAGTGGAGCTCCCGGTCGTCGCGCGCGAGCATCGCGTAGTCGTTGCCCCAACGGAGCCGGAAGATCTTCACCTCGCACCCGGCTCGCATCCGAGGCCGCTGGTCGGCGATCTCGAGGGAATCGGTGAGCCTGGAGTAGACGTCCGCCCGCACCACCGGACGTTCGCCGAGCGCCCGCTCGAGGGCGGTCGCGAGGATCGGGGCGGCCGGCTCCGCGAGCCGAGTGGTCACGAGTTCCCGAAGGTCGACCGCTCGCGCGGCCCGGAACCGTCGCTGCCGGAGGTTGTCCACGGCGATGATCAGGCCGACCCCGAGGATCACGAACAGGATGATGGTCGGCATGGGTCCCTTCTCCCCGGCCGGTGCCGGTCGGCGGCATCCTGACTCGCGCGGCGCCGGGACGCAACGTTGCTAGCCTCGCGGAGATGCGGATCGACGTCTTCACGATCTTCCCGGTGATCCTCGAAGCGCCTCTGGGGGAGAGTCTCCTGGGCCGTGCGATCGCCGATGGGCTGCTCGAGGTCCGGATCCACGATCTGCGGACCTGGTCGACGGACCGTCATCGGAGCGTCGACGACGAGGCGTACGGAGGCGGCCCGGGGATGGTCCTGAAGCCGGAGCCGATCTTCGCGGCGGTGGAGTCGCTCGATCCCGATCGCGGCCGGGTGCTGCTGCTCTCGCCCGCCGGCCGACGTCTCGAGCAGTCACTCGTGCGAGAGCTCTCGGCGGAGGCGCACCTGACGCTGGTCTGCGGTCGCTACGAAGGGGTGGACGAGCGCGTCGTCGAGGGCCTTCCCGCCGAGGAGCTCTCGATCGGCGACTACGTGCTCGCCGGGGGCG
>JBOGVC010000046.1:0-4915 GCA_050695275.1 Actinomycetota bacterium
CGGCACAAGATCGTCCAGGAGATCGTCGAGGCCTACGACCGCTACGGTCAGCAGCGCCTCGGGATGGACGACTGATGGCCGACGACGACCATCCCGTCGACCCTGGACCGGCGGACGGTGCCTGGCCCCGCGTCCTGATCTCGAACCGCCAGCAGGGAGTGCTCGACGAGGAGCGGCTCCGCTCGCTCGCCCGCGACACCCTGCGGGGTGAGGGCGTCGACCGCGCGGAGCTCTCGGTCTCCTTCGTGGAGTCCGGCGAGATCGAGGAGCTCCACGAGCGGTTCATGGACGAACCGGGGCCGACCGACGTCCTGTCGTTCCCGCTCGACGAGGCCGAAGGACCCGACGGCGCCCGCCACCTCGGCGACGTGGTCGTCGCGCCGGCGGAGGCGGAGCGCAACAACCCGGCCGATCCCGAGGGGGAGCTCCGCCTGCTGCTGGTCCACGGGATCCTGCACCTCCTCGGCTACGACCACGAGGAAGAGGACGCACGCACCCGGATGTGGGAGCGGCAGGAGCGCTACAGCGGGGTGCGCGCATCGTGAACCTGTGGTGGGGGCTCGCGGTCGTGCTGGTGCTGTTCGGCTCCGTGCTCGCCGCCGCCGAGGCCTCGCTCACCCGGACGTCGCGCGTCCGCGCGCTCTCGCTCGAGGAGGACAACCGCCGGAACGCGGAGACGCTCGTGAAGATCGAGTCCGATCCGCCCCGATACCTGAACGCCGTCTACCTCTCCGTGATGTTCGTCCAGAACGGGTCGGCGATCCTCGTCGCGATCCTCGCGGAGAACGAGTTCGGGGAAGGCGGTGACGGCCCGTGGGTGGGCCTGATCTCGTTCGGGTTCACGCTGCTGTACTTCGTGTTCGTCGAGGCGATGGCCAAGACCTTCGCGGTCCTGCACACCGACCGCGTGGCGCTCGCGCTCGCTCCGCTGGTGTGGTTCCTCGGCCGGGTCCTCGAGATCCCGACGCGGTTCCTGATCGGCCTCGCCAACGTCCTGCTGCCGGGCAAGGGGCTGAAGCAGGGGCCGTTCGTCTCCGAGGAGGAGATCCGGTCGATGGCCGAGGTCGGATCGGAGGAGGGATCGATCGAGGAGGGCGAGAAGGAGCTGATCCACTCGATCTTCGAGTTCGGCGACACGATCGTGCGCGAGGTCATGGTGCCGCGCCCGGACATCGTGGCGATCGAGGACGACAAGACGCTCCGGGATGTCCAGGCGCTCGTCCTGTCGCACGGGTACTCCCGGATCCCCGTCTTCCACGGTTCGCTCGACGACGTGAAGGGTGTGGTGTTCGCGAAGGACGTGCTGAAAGCGCTGCATCAGGGCAAGAGGGACATGCCGCTCGGCGAGATCGTGCGGACCGCGCATTTCGTGCCGGAGAGCAAGCGGGTGGCCGAGCTGCTGAAGGAGATGCAGCGGGAGAAGTTCCATCAGGCGCTCGTGTACGACGAGCACGGCTCCGTCACCGGCATCGTCGCGCTCGAGGACCTCCTCGAGGAGCTCGTGGGCGAGATCGCCGACGAGTACGACCGGGAGGAGCCCGAGGTGCTGCAGCTGGGCGACGGGATCTACCGGGTCTCCGGGAAGGCCTCGATCGACGACGTGAACGAGCTGCTCAGCGCGGAGCTCCCGGATGAGGAATGGGACACGGTCGCGGGGCTGATGCTCGACCTGTTCGGTCGGATGCCCGACGCGGGCGAGGAGGTCGCGTTCCGCGGTCTGAACCTCAAGGCGGACAAGGTGCAGGGACGACGGATCGCGAGCGTGCTGATCACGCGGTCGCCCGATCAGAACGGGGAAGAGCCGGAGGTGGCGACGTGACATCGATCGAGCCTGAGCGCATCGACGAGCTGGTCGCTGCGGCCCGCGAGATCCGGGCCGCCGCCTACGCGCCGTACAGCGGCTTCCACGTGGGAGCGGCGCTGCTGGCCGGCGATCGTGTGTTCACGGCCGTGAACATGGAGAACGCGAGCTATCCGCTTTCGGTCTGCGCCGAACGCAACGCGGTGGCGATGGCCGTGGCGGCGGGAGAGACGTCCCTCCGGGCGGTTGCCGTCGTGACGGACGCCGAGACGACCCCGACCCCACCGTGCGGAGGCTGCCGCCAGGTGCTGTGGGAGTTCGGGGAAGGGATGGCGGTGATCGCCGAGTCGGCATCGGGCGCCGAGCGGCGGTATTGGGCCCTCGCCGACCTGCTCCCTGACGCGTTCGGTCCCCGCGACCTCGACGAGCGATGAGCGTCACCCGCTCCGGCATCATCGCCGTCGTCGGCCGCCCCAACGTCGGCAAGTCGACGCTCGTGAACGCGCTCGTCGGGCGCAAGGTCTCGATCGTGTCGGACAAACCGCAGACCACCCGTCGTGGTCTGCACGCCGTCCTGACGACGGAGGACGCGCAGGCCGTCTTCACGGACACGCCCGGATTCCACAAGCCCCGAACCGAGCTCGGCGCCCGGTTGAACGACATGGTCGGCGACGCGGTCGAGGGAGTGGACGTGATCCTGCACGTCCTCGACGCGGCCTCCGGGGTCGGGCGCGGCGATGCGTTCGTGTACGAGCGCCGGGTCCGTCCGCACGGATGCCCGAAGATCGCGGTGGTGAACAAGATCGACGTCACGGGTCAGCACGGCGTCGTGCCCCAGCTCGCCGCGGCCGCTGACATCGGTGCCTACGACGAGATCGTCCCCGTGTCCGCCAAGGCCGGGAAGGGGGTCGGCATGCTGCGGGACATGGTCCTCGCGATGCTCCCCGAGGGTCCCGCGCTCTATCCGGAAGAGACGATCTCGGACCAGCCGCTCGAAACCCGCCTGGCGGAGATGGTCCGCGAGAAGGCCCTCCACGTGACCCGCCAGGAGCTCCCGCACTCGATCACGGTCACGATCGAGGAGCTCGACATCACCGACGCGCTCGTGAAGGTCCACGCGTCGCTGATCGTCGAACGGGATTCTCAGAAGGGGATCGTGATCGGCAAGGGCGGGCAGACACTCAAGACGATCGGCATGCGGGCCCGCGAGGAGATGGAGCTGGTCCTCGGGACCAAGGTGTTCCTCGACGTTCGCGTGAAGGTCGTGAAGGAGTGGCAGCGCGACCCCAAGGCGCTCGAGCGTCTCGGGTTCTGACCGTCACCCGACGGTGAGGGTCGCCTCCATCTGCGGATGGAACGTGCACGTCACCGTGTAGGTCCCCGGATCCACGGTCCCGAGGTCCGCCTCGCCCGAGGATCCCGCGTCGACGTTCACGTCGACGTCCGTGCCCTCCACCGTGAACGTGTGGGGCGCATCGCCGGTGTTGTCGAGCGCGATCGTCGCCCCCGCATCGGCCGACAGGCAATCCGGGCGGAACGCGAAGTCCGCCAGTTCCACCGAGGTTGCCGGTGCCGGATCGGTGCACGGCTCCGGCGGAGCGGTCTCGCCCTCGCAGGCGGGGACGAGCGCGGCCAGGGCGAACAGCAGCACGCCGGCGATCCTCATGCCGGGGAGGGTACCCACCCGGACGTCGTGACGACCGGGTGGGCTACCATCGATGCATGGCCCAAGCAGCGCACATCGAACCGAGCCGGCCCCTCCCCGTCGCTTCCGGCGAAGCCGTGCGGATGGCCGTGCGCACGACCGCCGTCGACGCCGTCGGCCTCGAGGAGCGTGCCGCGTCCCTCGCGAAGCGTTCGATCAAGCGCGACGCGAAACTGTGGGCGCTCGATCTCGCGATCCGGTCGATGGACCTCACGACCCTCGAGGGGAGCGACACCGTGGGGAAGATCGTCGCGATCTGCGCGAAGGCCGTGCGCCCGGACCCGCTCGACCCGGCGATCCCTCCGGTGGCTGCCGTGTGCCTGTACCCGCAGCTCGTCCCGGTCGCCCTGGAGCAGCTCGACGGCACCGGGGTGAAGGTCGCGAGCGTGGCGGGCGGCTTCCCGAGTGGACTCGGGCCCCTGGATGCGCGCCTGCAGGAGATCCGCGACGTGGCGGAGACGGGCGCGCACGAGATCGACATCGTGCTGAACCGCTCCCTGTTCCTCGGCGGGAGCTACGCGCAGGCCTTCGAGGAGCTCGTGGCCGCCCGCGAGGCCGCCGGCGCGGCTCACCTGAAGGTGATCCTCGAGACGGGCGAGCTCGGGTCCTACGACCGTGTGCGGCAGGCAAGCATGCTGGCGATGGCCGCCGGCGCCCACTTCATCAAGACGTCCACCGGGAAGATCGCCGTGAACGCCACGCTGCCGGTGGCGCTCTGCATGATGGAGGCCGTACGGGACTTCCACCGGGACACGGGTCGCGCTGTGGGCATCAAGGTGGCCGGGGGGGTCCGGACGGCGAAGCAGGCGATCCAGAATCTGATCCTGGTGCACGAGACGCTGGGGTCGGCCTGGATGACTCCCGACCGGTTCCGGATCGGGGCGTCCTCGCTCCTGAACGACGTGCTGATGCAGATCGAGAAGGAGCGCACCGGCCGCTACGCGGGGCCGGACTATTTCACGATCGACTGACGTTGGACGTTGTTCAGACGATGGCTGGGCGGATCCTGTCGACGGCGCACGGCACCCATCGAGGCTCGTTCGCGGCCGTCGATTGGCTCCTCTTCGCTGCCGTCGGCACGATCTGGGGTTCGTCCTTCCTGTTCATGGCGATCGGGCTCGAGTCGTTCCGTCCCGGGCTCGTCACGTGGCTCCGGATCCTGTTCGGCGCCGCCCTGCTGTGGGCGCTGCCCGGGGTCCGGACGCGGATCGATCGTGCGGATCTCGTCCCGCTGCTGATCCTCGCCGTGTCGTGGGTGGCGATCCCGTTCACGCTCTTCCCGCTCGCCCAGGGCTCGGTGAACTCGGCGATCGCCGGCATGCTGAACGGCGCCGCGCCGATCTTCACGGTGGTGGTCGCCACGATCCTGTTCCGCCGGGCGCCGGGCGCGCGTCAGCTCCTCGGCATCC
>JBOGVC010000047.1:0-6493 GCA_050695275.1 Actinomycetota bacterium
CACCGGTTCCGATCCGAGCCGGCGATCGCCGAGAAGGCCGCGGCGATGGCGGTCGAGAAGGCGGCGATCGCCGCGGCAGCCAGGTCGTTCGTCCCCGAGCACGGTTCGGTGCTCGTTGACGCCGGCACCTCGACCCTGGCCCTCGCCCAGATCTTCCCCGAGCGGGAGCTGACCGTGTTCACCCACTCGGTGTCGATCGCGCTCGAGCTGGCCACCCGGCGGGCGCTCCAACTGCACGTGATCGGCGGGCGCCTCCGGACGCGCACGCTCGCGAACGTGGACCACTGGGCGCTGCGACAGCTGGCGGAACTCCACGTGGACGTCGCGTTCGTCGGAACGAACGGCTTCAGCGTTGGCCGCGGTCTCTCCACGCCGGATCCGGCCGAGGCAGCCGTGAAGCACGCGATCTGCTTGGCCGCGGAGCAGACGGTCGTGCTCGCGGACCACACGAAGCTTGATCAGGAGACCGCCGTGCGGTTCGCGGCGATCGACGAGTTCGATGTGCTCATCAGCGACGGGGGACTCGCCGAGTCTGACGGTCGAGCGCTCGAGGAGGCCGGCGTCGAGGTGGTGCTCGCCTGAGAGTTGCCTGAGGAGGTGAGAGACACACGTCGGAGTTCTGGGCGCTCGCGAGGCGAGAGCCCGTAGTGAACTCGCAGAGCCAGAGAGGGGGAGCACGATGGCAACAGCGATGCCGGTCCCCATGGGGGCGACCGGAGGATGGCGGGCGAAGGTCCAGCGGTTCGGTGGATTCCTGGCGGGGATGGTGATCCCCAACATCGGGGCGTTCCTCGCTTGGGGGCTGATCACCACCTTCTTCATCCCGACGGGGTGGATCCCCAACGAGGACCTCGGTCAGCTCGTCGGACCCATGATCTTCTTCCTGTTGCCCGTCCTGATCGGCTACACGGGTGGGCACCTGGTCCATGGACAGCGCGGCGCGGTCGTGGGAGCGATCGCCACGATGGGCGTCGCGATCGGCGGCTTCGTCGGTACGGAGGTCAACGGCGAAGTGGTCCAGACCCCGATGTTCATCGGGGCGATGATCATGGGTCCGCTGGGCGGCTGGCTGATCAAGCAGTTCGACCAGGCGGTGATGCATCGGGTGCGCACCGGGTTCGAGATGCTCGTGGGGACGTTCTCCGCAGGGATCCTGGGGGCGATCCTCGCGGTGCTCGCGTACTGGGTGATCGGACCGCCGGTCGCCGTGCTCTCGAGCGCCGCCGGTGACGTCGTGGACTACCTGGTCGACCACACGCTGCTCCCGCTTACCTCGATCATCGTCGAGCCGGCGAAGGTCCTGTTCCTGAACAACGCGATCAACCACGGCGTCCTGGCACCGCTCGGTGTCGCGGAGGCCGCGGAGAACGGCAAGGCGATCCATTTCATGATCGAGACGAACCCCGGTCCGGGACTCGGCCTGCTCCTGGCCTACTGGTTCTTCGGTCCCCGGTCCATCCGTCCGTCCGCGCCGGGAGCGATCATCATCCACTTCCTCGGGGGCATCCACGAGATCTACTTCCCCTACGTGCTGATGCGTCCGATCACCATCTTGGGCATGATCGCCGGCGGGATGGCCGGGGTCTTCACCTTCCTCGTGACCGATGCGGGGCTCACCGCGACACCGTCGCCGGGCAGCATCTTCGCGTACATGGCGGTGACGCCAAAGGGAGGACATCTCGTCGTGCTCCTGGGTGTCGCGGTGGCTGCCGCGGTCTCCTTCGCCGTCAATGCGCTGCTCCTGAAGGTGACCGTGCATGAAGAGGACGAGGTGGTCGTGCCCGATACGGCCACCGCCGGCCCGGCGCCGGCGACCGCATGATGGCGTCGGTCGAGGGGAGCGACGTCCGGAAGGTCGTCGTGGCGTGCGAGGCCGGGATGGGCAGCAGCGTGCTGCTGGTGACCCAGCTCAGGGACCGCCTGAAGGGGACTGACGTCGTCGTCGAGCATTCGCCGGTCAGCCAGCTGCCGGCGGATGCGGACGTGATCGTCTGCCATCAAGGTCTCGAGGCCACGGCTCGTGGTGTCGCTCCCGGGAAGGTCGTCGTGGCCTTCCGTATGTTCCTCGGCGACCCGGCGTTCGACCGGGTCGTCGAAGCGATCAAGGAGGGGAAGGCCCTCGAGGGGTAGCCATGGACGCGCTCCTACCCGCGGCCGGGATCCGCCTCGGCCTGCAGGCGTCGGATCGGTTCGACGCCGTCCGGCAGTCCGGTCAGGTGCTGATCGACATCGGCGCCGTGGAGGCTCCCTACGTCGACGCGATGCTCGAACGCGAGCGGGGGATCTCGACCTCACTCGGGGAGGGGTTCGCGATTCCCCACGGGACCGAAGAGAGCCGGCAGTGGATCAAGGAGACGATGCTCTCGTTCCTGCAATTCCCGGCCGGCGTCGAGTGGGACGATGACACCGTGACCGTCTGCATCGGGATCGCCGCGGTCGGCGACGAGCACGTCGGGGTGCTCGCCAACCTGGCGCGGGTGTTGAGCGTTCCCGAGCAGGCGGCGCGCCTCCGATCCGCCGAACGGATCGAGGACGTGCTCGCCGTGCTCGGCGCGGACGAGGAGGAAACGGCGTGAAGGTCGCCCGTCTCCATGCCCCGGGCGACCTCCGCGTGGAAGATGCGCCCGTTCCGGAGGCGGGCCCGGGTGACCTCGTCATCCGGGTGCGCACCTGCTCGACGTGTGGCACGGACGCGAAGATCTTCCGGTTCGGACATCACCACATCTCCCTGCCTCGGGTCCTCGGCCACGAGGTGGCCGGCGAGATCACGGAGGTGGGCTCCGGCGGTGACGGCCACGAAGGTGACAGATGGTCCGAAGGCGACCGCGTGCAGATCATCGCGGCCATCCCCGACGGGGTCTGCTTCTTCTGCCGGCGGGGCCAGCACACCGTGTGCGAGGACCTGGAGTCGATCGGCTACCAGTACGACGGCGGGTTCGCGGAGTTCATGCGGGTGCCCGCGAAGGTCCTGGCGGTCGACGGGGTCAACCGGATCCCTGAGCACGTCCCGTTCGAGCAGGCGAGCCTGACGGAGCCCCTCGCGTGCGTCCTGAACGGCCAGGAGCTCGCGAAGGTCGACGACGGAGACACCGTCGTCGTGCTCGGCGCCGGGCCGATCGGCTGTCTCCACGTGCGCCTGGCACGCGCCCGCGGCGCGAAGACGGTCGTGCTCGTCGACGTCAACCAGGCCCGGCTGGATCTCGCCGCCCGTGCGGAGCCCGACGCTGTGATCGACGGCTCCAAGGACGATCCGATCGACGCGGTCCGGAAGCTGACCGACGGGCGCGGGGCGGATGTGGTGATCACGGCGACCGGGGTCGGCATCGCCCAGGAGCAGGCGCTCGAGATGGCGTCCCTCCGCGGCCGCATCTCCCTCTTCGGCGGGTTGCCGAGGGACGACTCGATCATCCGGTTCGACTCCAACCTCGTGCACTACCGCGAGCTCTCCGTCTTCGGGGCCTACGGATCCGCACCCCGGCACAACCGGGAGGCGCTCTCGCTCATCGCCGCCGGCAAGGTGCGGGTGGACGATCTGATCACGCACAGGATGCCGCTCGCGGACGTCAACCGGGCGATCGAGACGGTGATGTCCGGCGAGGGCCTGAAGGTCGTCATCGAGCCGTGACGCCATGATCGTCACGGTCACCCCGAACCCCAGCCTCGACCGCACGCTCGAGGTGGATGAGCTGCGCCGCGGGGAGGTCGTGCGCGCGCAGGCGGACCGATCCGACCCAGGCGGCAAAGGGGTCAACGTCTCGCGAGCACTCGTGGCGAACGGTCACGCCTCTCGCGCCGTGCTCCCGCTCGGAGGCGCCGACGGCGAGCTGCTCGCCTCGCTCCTCCAGGGCCTCGGCATCGAGGTCGCGGCCGTGCCGATCGCGGACGCGATCCGGTCGAACGTCACCGTGGTCGAGCCCGACGGAACGGTGACGAAGCTGAACGCCCCTGGGCCGCAGCTCTCGGCGGTCGAGGTGGAGGCTCTGCTCGAACGAGCGGTCGCTGTGACCGACGGCGCCGCATGGGTCGTGGGGTCGGGCAGCCTGGCGCCCGGGACGCCCGACGACCTCTACGGGCGCCTCGCGTCCTCGGTGCGAGCCGCCGGCGCGCGCGTGGCGGTCGATACGAGCGGGACGGCGCTCGAGCGTGTCCTGGCGGCCGGACCCGACGTGTTGAAGCCGAACGAGGAGGAGTTGAGCGAGGTCACCGGGGTGATCCCCGAGACCTTCGGAGACGTCGTCCTCGCTGCGAACGACCTCCGTGCGAAAGGGGTTGGGACCGTGCTCGTCTCACTGGGATCACGTGGGGCAGTCCTCGTCGACGGTACAGGAGCGGTGCACGCCGAGAGCGAGGTGATCGTCCCGCGGAGCACCGTGGGAGCGGGGGACGCGCTCCTCGCCGGATTCCTGGCAGCCGGGGGCGAGGGACCGGAGGCCCTGGCAGAAGGCGTGGCGTGGGGGGCGGCCGCGTGTGTGCTGCCCGGGACGGCGGTCCCGGGGCCCGGCGATCTCCAGCGGGAGCTCGTGCAGACCCATCCGGTCGAACCCGAGCGGCCGCTCGTGCTCGGTGACGCACGCCGGAGGTCGACCCATGCCTGAGGCGACGGTGACACTCATGAACGCGACGGGTCTGCACGCGCGGCCGGCGAAGATCTTCGCGAGAGCCGCTGCGTCGGCGGCCGCCGACGTGTTCGTCGAGAAGGACGGCAGGCGCGTGAACGCGAAGTCGGTGTTGTCGGTGCTGACGTTGGACTGCCATCAGGGAGACGAGATCCTGATCAGCGTGGAGGGTGACGGCGCCGACGCGACGCTCGCGGAGCTCGTCGAGCTCGTCGCGTCGAAGTTCGGCGAAGACGGGTCCGATGACGAAGGGCCTCCGACGTGAGCACGAAGCTCTCCGGGCGGGCCGCGGCGCCCGGTGCCGCGATCGGCCCGGCGTTCGTACTGGCGCCGCAGCCGGTCCTGACCACGCTGCCCGATATCGCCTCCCGTTCGCCCGACGAGGAGCTGACGCGTCTCCTCGACGCCCTCCGGCGCGCCGAGGCGGAGCTCCGCGAGCTCGCCGTCACCGTCTCGGCATCGGCCGGCGAGGACGAGGCGGAGATCTTCGAGGCGCACGCCGAGTTCGCGGCCGACCCCGAGCTGGCCCGCCTCACGGAGGATGCGGTTCGCGCCGGCACGTCCGCCGAGCGGGCCGTCGTCGGCGCCTTCGACACGTTCCGGGAGCTCCTGGTGGCGTCCGCGAGCGAATACCTCGCCGCGCGCGCGTCGGATCTGGACGACGTCCGGGACCGGGTCGTGAAGATCCTCCTGGGGATGAGCACCTCGGGCGATCGACCGGACCATCGCTCGGTGATCGTGGCGCACGAGCTGACGCCCTCGCAGACGGCGAGCATCCCGGTCGACCTGATCGCCGGCATCGTGACCGAGACGGGTTCGCCCACGAGCCACGCGGCGATCCTCGCCCGCGCGCTCGGCGTCCCGGCCGTGGTCGCGTGCGAAGGGTTGCTCGCGACGGCCCGCGTGGACGAGGACATCGCGATCGACGGGAGGGCCGGCGAGGTGATCGTCGATCCGTCCCCCGCCGAACGCGAGGCGATCGTCGGCCGACACGAGCAGGAAGAGCGACGTCGAGACGAGTTGCGCGCCCTCCGTGACGACCCCGGCCGGACCGCCGACGGACGCCACGTCGAGCTCGCCGCCAACATCGGTTCGATCGACCACATCCCCGCCGCGGTCGAGGCAGGCGGGGAGGGCAGCGGTCTCGTGCGAACCGAGTTCCTGTTCCTCGGGCGGGTGACCGCGCCCACCGTCGAGGAGCAGACCAAGGTCTACGCGGAGATCCTCCGAGGGTTCCCAGGCCACCGGGTCGTGTTCCGGACCCTGGATGCCGGTGCCGACAAACCGCTGCCCTTCGTGGAGCGTGAGCTCGAGGAGAACCCCGCGCTCGGCTTCCGAGGGATCCGGCTGAGCCTCCGCCGCCCGGATCTGTTCCGCGATCAGCTCCGCGCGCTCGTGCGCGCGCGGGCAGAGGTCGCCGGTGAGGACGCGGGTCGTCTCGCGATCATGTTCCCGCTCGTCGCCACGGTGAGCGAGTTGGAGGCGGCGCGCGACACCCTCCGCGAGATCGCTGCCGAGGAAGGGCTCGACGCGAAGGACATGGAAGTCGGCGTGATGATCGAGGTGCCGTCGGCGGCGCTCGGCGCGGCTCGGCTCGCGCGGCACGCCGACTTCTTCTCGATCGGCACGAACGATCTGATCCAGTACCTGTTCGCGGTCGACCGGCTCAACGGTGCCGTGGCGGACATCGGCGACGTCCTCGAGCCGGACGTCCTCGCGTTGATCCGGAACGTCGTCCAGGCGGCGCACGCGCACGATGCGTGGATCGGCGTGTGCGGCGAGGCCGCCGGGGATCCCACCGTCGCGGGGGCGCTCGTCGGCCTTGGCGTCGACGAGCTCTCGATGACGAAGGTCGCGATCCCCGAGGTGAAGGACGC
>JBOGVC010000048.1:0-8757 GCA_050695275.1 Actinomycetota bacterium
TCGGCTGCATCGCCTCGCGGATCGCCTCCATCGAGACGGCGTGGGGGAAGTTGTACTTGCCGCCGCCACCCACCGAGGAGATCAGGCACATCGTCGGGTCGACGGCCTCCACCAGCTCGAGGTTCACACCTCGCTTCGAGGCGTGGTGGGGGATCTTGAACACGTCGGCCTTCAACGGGTCGGAGCCCAGCGCCTCCCGCAGCAGCTTGGCGACGGGTGAGCTCTCCGGGACGAGCTGTGGGAAGTCCTGCAACACCTGGCCCCACGACAGGGTCTGCGCGTCCGCGCCGAGCAGGAGTTTGTTCGTGCTCGGACGTCGCACGTACCGGCGGTCACTGTCCCGCTCGAGGTACCGGGAGGCGGGGGCCTCGACCATCAGCGAGAGCGACGCGTTGTTGATCTCCACGCCGTAGGAGTCGAAGCGGTTGCGCAGTCCGATCCCCGGCGCGAGCACCGTCACCTTGCCGCTCCCGAGGAACCGGGTCGTGCCGCTCGTCGGCTGCAGCTGGCGGATCCCTCGATCCTCGAGCGCGCGCATCGTCTCGAAGAACGCCCGGGTCGGATGGTAGTAGCCGGGTTCCCAGTACTCGTCGATCAGGTTCCCGAAGCGGTCGATGAACTCGGGCATCCCCCGGATGTGATCGTCGTGGGGATGGGTGCCGACGACGATCGCGAACCGCGATCCGAGCGGGAACAGCGCGGTGGCCGCGAGCTCCTCGAGCAGCTTCGAGAGCTTGCCCGTCGTCGCGACGTCCACGACGAGCGCCTGACGGATGCCCCGGAACTCGGGCAGCACGATCAGCTGCGTGTCACCGTCGCCCACGTTCAGCAGGAAGTACACGGCATCCTCGGCGTCGACGTCGGCGAGGAAGTCGCCCCGGCGCAACGAGGAAGTGGGGACCGGGGTGGTCGGCAGGCTCATCGGCGTTCGAAGGACCCAGGGAGCGGCCCGGTCAGGGCGGCGTAGTACGAGAGCTTCGCGGCCTCCCTGGCATCGGCCGTGACGTCGTAGATCGGCGGCTCCAGCCACGCCCACGTCGTGGGGTCCAGCATCGTCCGGCGGGCACGGTCCTGTGCGGTCTCGTGTTCCTTCAGGAACGCGGCCAGCCCGCGCGCCCGGATGGTGAAGCCGAAGGCGTCGCCGGCGCGGAGGATGCGGCCCACCGCTTTCCGCGGCATCCGATGACGGCGGAGGAACGTCTGCATCCTGCGCGCGTCGACCTCGATGTGGGACGTCGGCCCCTCCGCGAACCGCAGCCGGCCCTGCGCATCCACGAGCGGCCACGCCGAGATGCCGAGCTCGGCCGTCTCGCCGAACAGCTCGTCGACCACCACGTACCGGAGCCGGGCCGTCGGGACACCACGGATCACCCGGGGGCTCCAGCGGCGGCCACCGATCGGCCGGGGTGGCGGTGGCTCGGGGAGCCAGCTGGCGGGAGGCGGGTCCGCGGTGGCGCGCCGGCGTGCGCTGTCCGCCCGAGGAGCCCTCGGCGTCATCGACCGGCGTGCTTCGGGGCGTACCGGTGGGTCGGCTCGGCGGCCACCGCTGCGGGGCCCGTCCCGGGATAGTGCAGCCCGACCTGCTCGGCGACCTGCGTCCACATGCTCTCGCCGATCTCCGGGAATTGGGACCCGACGGTGTTCATGTCCTTGCGGACCTCGTCGAGGAACTTCTTCGGGTCGCTCCGGCCTTTCCTCGGTGTGTTCGCCTGCTGCTCGATCTTGCGCCGGATGCTCGCGTACCAATCGGCGGCGACGGCGTGCTGGTCGGCGCGCTTCGCGAAGCTCAGGAACGTCTGGATCCCCGCGAGGATCGCCGCGATCAGGCTGATGCCTCCGACGGTGATCCTGAGCCACATGTCCAGGTTGTCCTGACTCAATGTTGCGAAGAGGCTCGTGCCGACGGCGGTGGTGAAGATGACCACCGGAAGCCCGAGCCAGACGTTGTACCCGCGCAGCCGTGACGCCACCCGATAGTGGGCGATCTGCGCGGCCCACGCGCGGCTCTGCCAATCGCTGAGGAGCCCCTCGAGATGGCTGTCCCATCCGAAGGAGGGTGGCCCCGCCTCGGTGGCGCCGATCTCCGCGGTTCCTTCTCGACTCTGCGGCTCCTTGAGCGACATCTCGATGCCCCCTCAGCCCCGCGCTCCCACGGGTTCCCGGGTCAGGCATAGCGACCCCATTGCCCCAGGGGAATTCGGAGTCCTCCGTAGCTCGGAGGGCTGATGCGTCGGTCGGCGGTGGTCGCTACGGTGCGGGCGGAGGACGTGCGCATGATCGGCAAGGCGAAGCGCGACGCCGGGCTCCCGGGGGAGCGCTTCACGTTCGAGGCCACCCCGGCCGATCGCGCGCCGCACGACGTCACGTGGTCGGGTGGGGGCGATCCCGCGACCGGAACGGGCCGGAGGTTCTCGACGGTCTTCCCGTCGGGAGGCACGTACACCGTGACGGCGGAGTGCGGGACGGACCGCGTCCGTTTCGAGTTGACCGTGTGCCCGATCGACGAGTGGCTGGCGCGCGCTCCAGAGTTCTACGGCCCCTCGATCGACTTCTCCCGCGTGCGGGTCGGCGCCAGCCGACTGGTCCTCGGTCCCGCGGGCACCGCGTGGACCTGCAACAACGTGATCCGATTCAAGCGTGCCCGGCGGCGAGAGGACCTCCCGAGCGAGTCCACCCTGATCCACGAGCTCGGCCACGTGTGGGAGCACCAGACGGGACAGGCCCAGCTGCTCCGGGGGGTGATCGAGCAGATCGGCAGGCGCTTCGGCCGTGACCCGTACGACTACGGCGGTCCCGACGGCCTCCGGTCCGCATCCTCGCTGACCTCGTTCACGAAGGAGAGCCAGGCCCAGATCCTGACCGAGCTGTGGAGGTCGCAGCACGGCTCCTCCAGGGACCGGAAGGAGGTGCCGTTCTCCACCCCGGGCTATGTCGACGATCTCCGACGGCTCGTGACCGGAGCGAGGATCGGGACCGATCGGGTCGTCCGCCGCGGTCCGTACGGCGTGCTCGATGCCGCGATCGCCAGGGTCGTGAACGGCGTGTTGGGGCGAGTCGGCTGAACGGCTCGGCCACGACGCGGACCGGGGCGGGCCTGCGCCCGGCGCGGTGATGCCCGCGACGTAGCTTCCTCGGGCGACTGGCAGCATCGGTGCGAGGGAGGTACCACCGGTCGATGATGCGCGCCGGGCAGTCCCCGCTCGACTCACCCGCGATCGGGACCGCTCCCAACGACCTGATCCAGCCGTGTGCGGAACGGGATCCGCGACCGGCCCGCCCGCCCGCTCCCGACGTGCTCCCGGCGTTCTCGATGGCGTACTCCGGCGGCGGCTTCCGAGCGACGCTCGCGGGCTTGGGGGTCCTCCGCTTCATCGCGGACGCCGGGCTGCTGGGTCGCGTGCGATACGTCTCGTCCGTCTCGGGGGGCTCGGTGGCGCACGGACTCCTCGCTCGCGACTACACCCAGCTCCGGGCCGCCGGCTTCTCGCGGGAGGCGGTCGACCGTCTCGTGATCGCGCCGTTCGTCGAGGCGATCTCGTCCCGCTCACTGACGAAGGAGCTGCTGCGCAACCTCTGGCGTGCGTTCGGCGGTCTCACCCGCACCGATCTCCTCGCCGAAGCGTTCGATCGATGGTTCTACGGCGGGCTCCTCCTCGAGCAGCTCCCCACGGGATGCCGGTTCATCTTCAACGCGTCCAGCGTCACCACCGGCGTGCGGTTCGGGTTCGAGCGCGACGTCGTCGGCGACTGGGTGATGGGACGGGCGGCGACCGAAGGCTCGGGCATCCGGCTGTCGCAGGCGGTGGCGGCCTCGGCCGCCGTGCCCGGTGCGTTCGCGCCGTTGGAGGTCGCCGATCTGGCGTTCCCGTGTGCGAAAGGGGTGACGCCCAAGCTCCTGGACGGCGGCGCCTACGACAACATGGGCCTCGAGCCGATCGACGACCTCGCCGACGTGTGCCTCGTCGCGGTGAACGCCGGCGGCCTGTTCGCCACGGGCACGTACGGGGGACTCCCGGTGATCCGGGACCTCAGGCGAGCGCAGGGATTGCTCTACCGTCAGACGACGGCGCTGCGCATGCGATCGATGGTCGAACGGTTCAAAGCGTTCGAGGAGGCGCGCGAGAAGGACGAGGAGCCGCCTCCGTGGGCGCGACTCGGTGTGGTCTTCGGTCTGGCCACGACGCCGGAAGCGACGGAGGAATGGCTCGAAGGACGCCCGGATCACGACGAGTGGCGCCTCGAGACAGCCAGGCTCCCCACCGTGTTCTCGAGCTTCACCCCCGAGATGTGCCGGAAGGTGATCTACCGCACCTGGTGGCTCACCGGCGCGGTGCTCTCCCGCTACCACCGAGCGCTGCTGCCTACCGAGCTCCCCGAGTGGACCGAGCTCTCCTAGGTTCCCGCGTCATCATCCGACGCTGCTGAACGCGGCGAACGACCAGGAGAAGACGGCGGGCTCGCTCACGTTGCCTGCAGCGTCGGTCGCGACGACTACGAGTTTCTCCAGCACGTTCGTACCGTCGGTCGTCTCCTCTGGCCACCGGTAGGGCTGGCCGCAGGGGACGGTCTGAAGGGTCTCGGCCTCAACCGTGCAGACCTCGGCGAAGTCGCCCGCGTCGAACGCGATCTCTATCGCCGCCTCGCCGGCGGGAGCCGGCCCGGCTGAGAACGAGACTCGCGCCGGCGTCTGGTCGAGGCCCCAGATGAACGTGGTGCTGTTGCTTCCGGAGAAGTACTCCGTTCTGAACTGTTGAGGGCCAGTCAGATCGGTGACCGTCTGTTCGCAGTTCCATACCTGCCCATCCTCACCCACACGACATTCGACTCCCCTGTTTCCGTGATCCAACACGACCGATGCGAACGTCACCGTGGGCGGTGTCAGATCGAGGGTCCAGCGATAGTCGGCCCATCCGCCGGCGTTGCCCTCCGCGTCGATGCCTCGGACCTCGAAGAGGTTGTCGCCCTCGAGAGGATCGCCGCGCTCGTGCGGGCTCTGGCATGGCGTCGGGTCCCCTCCATTCAATCGGCACTCCGCGACCGCGTCGGCCGGGGATATCGTGAACACGAAGGTGGCGGTTGTCTGGTTCGTCGGTGAGTCAGGGCCGCTGGCGATATCCACCTCGGGCAGCTGGACCGGCACAGACGGACTCGGTGACTCGGTCGGTGTCGGCGATGCGACCGACGGGGTCGGGGAGACGCCGTCGTCGCGTCGGATCCGGTCCTCGGCGACCACTGCCGTGCCCGTCAGCACGACGGACAGAAGGACCGCCGCCGCCACCAGGAGGAAGGCACGGATCCGGATCGCCCGGAGCGCGAGTGTGATCGGACGATCCAGGGCGATCGGGCGCGCGGGGATGTCGGCATCAGCGGCCCGCAGCAGCTCGGCGAGCCGCGCCCTGGTCTCGTCGGGGGTCGGGCTCATGCGGCCACCGTCTCCAGCACGGGCCCGAGCTCCTCGAGACCCCTCGCGAGCTCCGCCTCGGCGAGATCCGGAGCGAGTCCCGTGAGCGCCGCGATCTCCTCCGCCGAGAACCGCTCCCGCTCCGAGAGCACGACGACCGCGCGCCTCATCGGTTCGAGGGCGGCGAGCACGCGGGCGGCACGGCGCAGCCGCCTGTCCGGCTCCGCCGCGTCCTCAAGGTCGCCAGCCAGCGAACCGACGAAGCTGTCTCCGATGCTCTGCTGGACCACCGACGACAGCACGTAGCGGACACGGTCGGCGGGGGAGAGGCGCTTCCACCGCTGCAGGATGTGCGCGAAGGCCTCCTCGACGATCGCGGTGGCCCGGTCGGACCGTCCGGTCATCAGCGCCGCGATGCGGTAGGCGCGCTGCTGCTCCGCCTCCATCAGCAGCTCGTAGCCGCTGCGGCCGCCGCCGGCTCGATCGCCGGTCGTGGCCTCGCGCACCGAATCCTTCCGCCGGTACGTCTCGAGGAGCGGTCCGCCGAAGACACCTGCTGACACCGAAACCGCGATCACGCCGAAGACGATCGGCGAGCCGGTGCTGGCAGCGAAGAGGCCGAGCGCGGCGGGTGTCTCGCCGCCGGGTTCAGCTCTCCTGCCCGTCCTCGGTCACCTCCGGGGGGCTGGCCTGGCTCGGCTTCCCATCCTGTTCCTGTCGGAGGATCGCGGTCAGCCGCTCGTCCGACTTGTCGCTCACGAGGAGGAGCTCGCGCAGGCTGCGCAGGATGTCGTCGGTCGCGTCCTCCAGGCGACGGTCACGACGCGTGCCCTCGCGTGCATCGTCGGGTTGCAGGGACAGCGCCATCCGGATCCAGTAGCTGTTCATCGCCAGGCTGATCCACACGCTGGCGACGTTCGCTCGCTCGATCGCCTCGGCGGGCCGGACGATGAAGATCGTGACGAAGACCGCGCCCGACAGCCCGCCGAAGATCACCGTCGGCCAGGCCTCCGAGAGGCTCGTCGCGGTGAACCCCTTGTAGACCGCCGCGATGAAGGAGATGACGCCGGCGGCGAACGTCACCTGGTACATCCACTGCACCTTCGCGAGCACGCGCTGTTGATCGTCCCGCACGCGCTGCAGCGTCTGGGTGCCCGTCTCGAGCGCGTTCTGCGTGAAGCTGAGGAGGAGAGCCGCGAAGCTGACGTCCTTCGTGCCCTCGTCGTCCTCGACCTGGAACAGCTTCGGGTCGAAGAGGATGTCGCTGAGCTCGTGACCTTCAGGCATCGCCTGAAGCCGGACCTTCTGTGCAGGGCCTGCCACAACGCGCTCCGTCGTCGAAGGACGCAACCGTAGGAAACCCCCGCGGAAAACACTATCGCCTGACCGAGCTACAGCGTTGTCCTGCACCGCGTATGGGCGCGGTTCAGGACGGCCAGTCGGGCTTCTTCTGCTCCTTGCCCAGCAGGTCGTCCAACGACGGCTTGCCCGTGCCTTCGGCCTTCGCGATCGCTTCCCCGAGCCGGTCGGGCGGCGTGTCGTCGGCCGCGTCGAGCATCTCCTCCAGCGATTTCCCGGCGCTGCCTTTGAGCCGGATCCGCAAGGCGGCCAGCACCGCCTCGTGCCGCTCCGAGAGCCCCTGGTTGACCTTGATCTCGGTCAAGGCCTCCTCGGCCTTGGCGATCAGGTCGCGGTCGTCCACGGAGCACAGTCTGCCACCGAGACGCGCCGGGTCCCACCGGGCCTACACTCGCGACTCCTCCACAACGAGGTGCGGATGCCGGAAGACCTCAACACGAAGATCGCCGAGACCCTGGTCCACGACGCCCACGGTGCAACGGAGACCCGGTGGGGACAGACGGTCGAGATCATCGAGGCCCTCCTCCTCTCGATCGTGGCCGTCGCGACCGCGTGGAGCGGCTATCACGCGGCGAGGTGGGACGGGCGGCAGGCGGAGCTGTACGGCACGTCCTCGACGATCCGCAGCGAGGCGGATCAGGCGCTCACCCTCGGCGGTCAGCAGCGATTGCTCGACGTCACCACGTTCAACACGTGGATCGAGGCGCGGAACGAGGGACTCGACGACCTCGCGGCGCTCTACGAGCGACGGTTCAGTCCGGAGTTCAAGGTCGCCTTCGACGCCTGGATCGCGCTCGATCCGCTCTCGAACCCCGACGCGCCACCCGGCCCGATCTTCGTGCCCGAGTACGAGAACCACCTCCTCGACGAGGGCGCCCGGCTGAACGACGTCTCTGACCGGATCTTCGACCGGGGGACGGAGGCACGCCATCAGGCCGACGAGTACATCCGCACGACCGTGGTCCTGGCGACGGTGTTGTTCTTGTTGGCGCTCTCCCAGCGGTTCGGGGTCTGGCGGGTGCGTATCGGCGTCCTCGTGGTGGCGATCGGGCTGACGACCTACGGCCTCGTCACACTCCTGGGCCTCCCTCGCCTCTGACACGTTGCCGGCCGCACACGTTGCTGGTTGGAGCGGTTCGGTCGCACAGTAGATAGATGCGGTGCAGGAGAGGTCCCACGCTCGACCCGCTGGAACGTCTGGATCGGGTCCAGCGCCTCAGCGACGCCACACTGGCCCACCTCTCGGTCGACGACCTCCTGGACGAGCTGCTCAACCGGGTCCGCGAGATCCTCGACACCGACACCGCGGCCGTCCTCCTGCTGGACGAGGCCCGCAACGAGCTCGTGGCCCGGGCCGCCAAGGGCATCGAGGAGGAGGTGGAAGCCGGCGTCCGCATCCCCGTGGGGAAGGGGTTCGCCGGACGGATCGCGGCCGAGCGGAAGCCGGTCGCCCTCCGCCGGGTCGACCACAGCACCGTCCTGAACCCGATCCTGTTCCAGAAGGGCATCCGCTCACTCCTCGGTGTGCCGCTCCTCGCGCACGGTGAGGTGGTCGGCGTGATGCACGTGGGGACGAAGACGCCCCGCCGCTTCACGCGCGACGAGGTCGAGCTCCTCCAGCTCGTCGCCGACCGCGTGGCGCTCGCGCTCCGCGTTCGTCTCTCGGACCGTGGCCGCGTCGTGATCGAGGCGTTCCAGCGGACGTTCCTCCCGGAGGTCCTGCCGTTCCTGCCCGGCCTGCGCGTGGCGACGCGCTACCTGCCGGCCGCGACCGCCGTCGGTGTGGGAGGCGACTGGTTCGACTCGTTCGTCCGGCCCGAGGGCGACGTCGTCCTCGTGATCGGCGACGTGGCGGGCCACGGCCTGCCGGCGGCATCGCTGATGGGCAAGATGCGCAACGCCGTCCGCGCCCACGCGCTGATGGGGGGGACGGCCCTCGACATCCTCATCCGGGCCGATGAGTTCCACCGTCACTTCGGCGAGGGCGAGCTGGTGAC
>JBOGVC010000049.1:0-4503 GCA_050695275.1 Actinomycetota bacterium
CGCGAGGGAACGACCGTCCGGGGCAGCCGGTATCGCTCTTCGGACTCCCCCATCAGTCGTTCACGTACGTCAGCCAGTGGACGTACTTCTCGTTCTCGCCCTTGGTGGCCGCGAAGAACGCGCCCTGGAGTTCCTTCGTCACCGGCCCGCGATGCCCCTCGCCAACGATGCGATCGTCCACCTCGCGGATCGGTGTGAGCTCGGCCGCCGTTCCGGTGAAGAAGCACTCATCGGCGTTGTAGAGATCCGAGCGGACGAGGTTCTCTTCGTGGACCTCGTACCCTAAGTCGCGCGCCAGGATGATCACTGAGCCGCGCGTGATCCCGTCGAGGCACCCGGCGGAGATGGGCGGCGTCGTGAGCACGCCGTCCCGGACGACGAACACGTTCTCGCCCGAGCCGTCCGTCACGAAGCCGGCCTCGTTCAGCATGATCGCCTCGTCGTAGCCGGCCTTGAGACTCTCCACCTTGGCGAGGACCGAGTTGATGTACTGCCCGGTGGCCTTCGCCGCGGCCGGCAGCGAGTTCTGACCGTTGCGCCGCCAGCTGCTGACCTTGATCCGCACGCCCTGCTCGAGCGCCTCCTCACCCAGGTAGGCGCCCCATGGCCACACGGCGATCACGACGTTCACCGGCGCCTGCAGCGGGTTCACGCCCATCTCGCCGTAGCCGCGGAGTACGAGCGGCCGGATGTAGCAGGCGTTCAGTTCGTTGGCACGGATCACGTCCTTGGTGGCCTGCGTGATCGCCTCGCGCGAGTACGGGATGTCGGTGTGGTAGAGCTTCGCGGAGCGGAATAGGCGCTTCAGATGCTCGTCGAGGTGCCACACGGCGGCGCCCCGGGACGTCTCATAGGCCCGGATCCCCTCGAACACGCCGCTGCCGTAGTGGACGGCATGCGAGAGCACGTGGACCTGGGCGTCCTCCCACGGCACCAGCTCGCCGTCCATCCAGATCTTCTCGACCTGCGTGATCGGCACCCGGGTCCTCCTTGACGGGTTCTCGGCGACGGTCTTCGGCGTGCGGGCTCTCAGGATACCCGGCGCCCGTCAGGGGAGGTCGAACGCGTGCCACTCGATCGCGACGTCACGTCCTCCGGGCGGATCCAGGGATCCCCAACGCTCCAGGGCCCACGCGCGGAGCTCGTCGACCGCCTCCCGTCGCGGCTCCTCGTCGACCTCCCAGGTCCACGAGTGCATGCCGGCTGCCATCTGGTCGAGGAACTCAGCCATCGTCTGCGCGACCCGTTCGGTGATCGGTGGGAGCTGCCGAGCCTCGGCTCCGTGCGCTCCGAACGCCTGGAGGATCGCGCCGGTCTCCCACGAATCGAGCGCGTCGGCGAAGGAGGGTCGGCCGACCCGCTCCATGAACCGGTCGGTCAGCTCGTGCCATGGCTCGGGGACCTGGCCGCTCGAGACCAGCACCAGCCCGCCCGGTGCCACGACGCGGGCGAGCTCGGCCACGACCTGTCGCCACGACGGCACCAGGTGCAGGACATGTCGGACCACCGCCCCGCCGAAGCGATCATCGGCGAACGGCAGCGTCGTCGCGTCCCCGACGACGAGTGGGAACGGTGGCCGCCCGCCCCCTTTCTCGACGAGTTTCGCGAGCATCGGCGCGGACAGATCGAGGCCGACGAGCGGCACGCCCGCCGCCGCCAGCGGCAGCGCCACGAGGCCGGTGCCTACGCCGATCTCGAGCGTTCGACCGCGATCGCGAAGCTCGTTCCCGAGCAGCGTGGTCATCTCCCGGGAGGCTGCGTCGGAAAGGCCCCGGGTGCGGTCGTAGTACTCGACCGCCCGGTCGAAGCGCATCGACCCGCTCACGACTTCGGGATCTCCTTGGTCGGATCGACGAACGGCAGCTCCGCCACCCTCGCCTCCCGGGCGCCGTCGTGTGCATGGAGCGTCAGCGCGGTGCCGACCGCCATGTGGCTCGCCGGCACCCACGCGTAGCCGATGTTCCGCTCGAGGCGCGGCGACCACGCACCGGCCGTCACCCTTCCGATCCTCGGGCCGATCCGATCTCCGCCGGGTTCGAGCACGGGCCAGAAGTCGTTCAGGGCGCCCTCGTCGCTCATCGGCGCGCCTCCGATGTCGATCCCGACGAGCTTCCGATCCACCCCGTCCTCGGCGATCCGGTGCAGCGCGTCCTTTCCGATGAAGTCGGCTTCCTGGTCCTCGACGAGCCGCTCAAGCCCGGTGATGTGGAACGGCGTGTCCTCCGTGCGCATGTCCGAGCCGTAGTTGAAGATCCCCGCCTCGATCCGGCGCGCCTCCGAAGGAGCGATCGCGCGTATCCCGTACGGCGCGCCGGCCTCCGCCACCAGACGCCAGAGGTCGTCGCCGCGTGAGGCGTCGCGGAGGTAGAGCTCGAAGCCGACCTCTCCCGTCCACCCGGTGCGGGAGACGACGAGCGGGATCCCGTCGACCTCAGCCTCGGCGCACCGGTAGTAGCGGAGAGCAGCGACCTCGTCGCCGACGAGATCGCGCACGACGGCCCTCGAACGCGGGCCCTGGATCTGCATCGGCGAGACATCCGCCTCGATCACGCGGACGTCCATGCCCGCGAGGGCGGCCACGCCCTTGACGTAGAGGAGCGCGTCGGAGTCCGCCAGCGCGAGCCAGAACCGGTCCTCGGCGATGCGGAGAAGGACCGGATCGTTCACGATGCCGCCCTCGCGATCGGTGATGAGGACGTACTTGCACTGCCCCACCTCGCACGAGGTGAGATCACGGCACGTGAGGAGGTTGGTGAACGCGAGGGCGTCCGACCCCGAGATCTCGACGCACCGCTCGACGGAGACGTCCCACATCGTCACGTCGCGCAGGAGCGCCCAGTATTCGGTCACCGGGTCGTCGTAGAGCGTGGGCAGCAGCATGTGGTTGTAGAGCCCCCAGCTCGTGCATCCGGCACGTTTGGTGGCTTCGAAGTACGGGGACTTCCTGTACCAGGGCTGGATGTAGAACGTGAACGTCTCGGGCATCGATGCTCCTCGTGAAGGGTCCGCCGGAGCCTACGATGCAACGGACGTCAAGGACGTGTCGCTTCGGTCCGATGGGGGGAATCGGAGGTCGTTGCCGTGACACCCATGAGCGACAAGAAGCCGGAGGGCGACGAAGCGACCGAGCACGTTGCGGAACTGCCGTACCGATCCCTTGTCGAGCGCGTCCCCGCGATCGTCTACATGGACCCCGCCGGCCCGGAACCGACCGCTCCGTCCTACGTGAGTCCGTTCATCGAGACGATGCTGGGATACACGCCGGAGGTCGCGACGGGCAACGGGGGATGGTGGGCGAGGGCGCTGCATCCGGACGACCGCGAACGCGTGCTCGCGGAATGGTCCCGTAGCGACGCCTCGGGCGAGCCGTACGCCGGCGAATATCGCCTGCTCGCCGCGGACGGACGGACGGTCTGGATCCGCGACGAGGCCGTGCTCCTGCGCGCCCCCGATGGGACGCCGGTGCACTGGCAGGGCGTGATGATGGACATCTCCGACGCCAAGGCCGCGACGGAGGATCTCAGCCGGGCGCTCGATCTCGAACGTCGGGCGACCGAGGACATGCGTCGGGCCGACGAGATCAAGACGACGTTCCTTACCGCGGTCTCGCACGACATCCGAACCCCGTTGTCGGCGATCCTCGGCAACGCGCTCACGCTCGAGGAGGGCGACCGGCTCGGCATCACCGAGGAGGAGCGGAAACAGCTGATCCACAGCCTCGCGGCGAAGGCGCGCCGACTCAACACCATCGTCACGGACCTGCTCGACACCGAGCGCCTCGCGCGCGGCGTGGTCGAGCCCAAGCTGCAGGAGATCGCCGTCGGCCGGCTCATCTCCCTCCTCGTCTGGGACTCCGAGTCGATGGCGGGACGCCAGGTCCACGTCGACACTCGGGCGGTGAGCGCCTGGGTCGATCCCCAGATGATCTCCCGGATCGTCGAGAACCTGCTGATGAACACGGCACGCCACACACCGACCGAGTGTCAGGTCTGGGTGAAGGTGCTCCCGGAGGGCGACCACGTCCTGATCGAGGTGGCGGACGACGGCCCCGGGATCCCCGAGGAGCATCGGCAGTCGATCTTCGAGCCCTTCGAGCACGGACCGATGACCTCGGTGCACAACCCCGGCGTGGGCGTGGGGCTCTCGCTCGTGGCCAAGTTCGCTCAGCTCCACGGGGGTCGCGTGTGGGTCGAGGACCGCGAGGGCGGCGGCGCCTCCTTCCGGGTCCTGATCCCGAGAGGCGATCCCGAGGTCGTGCCCGAGGGTGCCGTGCCGGGTGAACGCCCCTGACGTGGGGCGGGGGATGCCGCATGGGCCCAACGAGCCGGGCTCGGAGGGACCATTCACGTGGGGGCCGATGAGCGCCGATGCTTCCTACGGACCCGGAACACACACCGAGTGACCCATGACGACCCCGATGCCGCTGGACGCGCGCGACTTCCCGATCCAGGACCTGAGCTTCCATCACGTGCTCGGGTCCATGCCCGGCGTTGCCTACGTGGA
>JBOGVC010000050.1:0-24413 GCA_050695275.1 Actinomycetota bacterium
CGATGTAGAACCCGGCGTCGGGCGAGCCGCTCGCGTACGAGTGATCGAACCGTCCCCAGCGTGACCCGAACGCGTAGATCCCGTAGTCACCGTTCGTGGAGGCCGTGAGGTAGGAGCCCCGGTACCCGAGCACCTCCGACCAGTAGAAGCCGTTCAGGAGGAAATGCCGCGCGGTGAGGTTCTCGACGGCCACACCGTCCGCCTCGATCACGTGGATCCCGTTCGCGAGGTCGAAGTCCCCCTCGAGGATCGTGTCGTTACGGTCCATGCCGCGGATCGTCAGGTACGGGGTGGTGACGACCACGGCTTCCCGGTAGACACCGGGGTCGATCAGGACGAGTCCACCGGGGCGGGCGCGGTCGACCGCGTCCTGGATCGTCGGGGCGTCATCGGGGACGTGCACGGTGTTGGCCGGTCCGGCGGGAGCGGGGTCGGGACCCGGGACGCCGCCGCCGGGGAGCGGCGCGTCGCCGACGACGACGGTGCCGGCCATCCCGACGCCGGGACGGCCGTGGTACCGGCAGACGGACGGGAAGATCCCCTCGGCGTCGAACGTGCGGTCGAACTCCGTACCGGGATCGAGGTTCCCCGATGACCACGAGCCGTCATCCGCTTCGACCGTGTGCGGGGAGCGGCCGTCCATCGTCCACTCGACCGTCTCGCCGGGCTCGATCCGGACGATCTCCGGCGTGAACAGGTTGTCGATCGCGGAGACCGATGCGCCGTACGATGCCTCGTCCGCTGGATCCTGCGCCTCGGCCGGCCCGGGCGTCATCAGGAGGAGCGCGGCGAGCGCCAGGGCGGTCGCGGGGCCACGCATCGCGCCGGACCCTAGCATGGGCGGATGCCCGCGGAGCGACTGTCGGGGCTCGATGCGAGCTTCCTCTACCTCGAGAAGCCCGGCGTGCACATGCACGTCGCCGGGCTCTCGATCTTCGGGGCGCGTGCGGACGGGTCGCTCCTCACCTACGACGACGTGGAGCGGGTCGTGGAGGCCCGGTTGCGCCTGGCTCCACGGCTGCGCCGGAAGCTGCGATCGATCCCGGGCAACCTCTCCAGGCCCGTGTGGGTCGACGACGACCGGTTCGATCTCGACTTCCACCTGCGCCGGGCCTCCGTCCCGGCCCCGGGCGGACGGTTCGAGCTCGAGCGGGCCGTGGGCCGCGTGCTGTCCCGCCCGCTCGATCGAACGAAGCCGCTGTGGGAGCTCTACGTGTTCGAGGACCTCTCGGTGGAACGAACGGCGATCCTATTGAAGATCCATCACGCGATGGCGGACGGGATCGGGAACATGATGATCGCGTCGGCGCTGTTCGACCTGACCCCCGACGCGCCGACGGGCGAGCCCGACGGAGCGTGGTCGGCCGAGCCGGCGCCACCGATGCAGGATCTGATCCGCGACGCGGTCGAGGAGGCGGTCCTCCACCCGATCCAGAGCCTCGCCCACGTCGCCCGCCAGCCGCGCATCGTGGCCGAAACCGTGTCCGCGACGGCGGACGCGCTCCGCACCGTCGCGGGGATGGGGGCGGCGCCCCGGGGACCGTTCGACGGAAGGGTCGGTCCCAACCGCCGCTTCGCGACGGCCGAGCGACCGTTCCCGGTGTTCCGGGCGATCAAGGAGTCGCTCGGCGGCACCGTGAACGACGTCGTCCTCGCGGTCGTCGCGGGAGGCGTCCATGCCCTGCTCGAGAGCAGAGGAGAGGCCACGCAGGGCCGGTCGCTCCGGGCGATGGTGCCGGTGTCCGTTCGCTCGCCCGGCGACGGCGGCGACATCGGCAACCGCGTGGCACCCGTCTTCGTGGACGTGCCCGTGGGGCGGATGGCGGCCCGGACGCGCCTCCGGCGCGTCCGCGCCGCCGCCGCCCGGATCAAGGACTCCGGCATGGCGGTCGGCGCCGACACGATCATCGGTCTCGGTGCCTACGCTCCTCCCGCCCTCCATGCGACGGCGGCGCGCCTGATCGCACAGGCCCGGTGGTGCAACCTCGTCGTGTCGAACATCCCGGCGCCGCAGGTGCCGCTCTACCTCGCCGGGGCGCCGCTGGAGGCGAGCTACCCGGCGATGAACCTCAAGGAGGACTGCGGGCTGTCGGTCGCCTGCACCTCCGCGGCAGGCACGATGGCGTTCGGCCTCACGGCCGACTGGGACCGGATCCCCGATATCGAGGTGCTCGCCCGCGGCGTGGAGTCCGAGGTGGACCGTCTCGCCGAGGCCGCGGGCGTCTAGTCGTACGTGTCCGCGAACCAGTCGGCGACCTCGGCGAGCCATCGCCCCGGGGCCTCCATCTGCGGGATGTGTCCGAGATCGTTGAAGAAGCGCCCTCGCCACGCGGGGTGGCGTGCCAGCTCGGCCTCGGCGAACGCCGATGGAACCAGGCGGTCCCGTCGGCCGTGCAGGAGCAGGACCGGACACGACACGTGTTCCAGGGCACGGCGCGACACCTGCGGGCGGCGCCCGAGCCGGAGCATCGAGCGGGCCGCGTCGATGAACGCTCGGGCGACATCGGGATCGTCCCGCCGCTCGCGGGTGAGGTCGACGAGCAGCCGGACGACGTCGTCCGGGATCGATCGCGGGTCCGCTGCGAGCACCCGGAGGCTCAGGCGCACCAGCTGATCGGGGTCCATCTCCCGCACCCGCCACGACACGACCCCTTCACCGAGCCGCGGCGTGGCGTAGACCCCGAAGGCGGCCAGCACCAACGGATGCGGCACGGCCCTGAGCCTCCACGGGAACACGCTGTTCGTGAGCACGATGCCGTCCACGGAGGACGGCTCGACCGCGGCCTGCAGGATCGACGTCGCTCCCCCCATCGAGTTCCCGCAGAGCACGACCCGGGAGGAGCCGACCCATCCGATCACGTCGGAGAGGGTCCGACGTTGATCCATCAGCCCGGCGCCTCGACCGGCCAAGGGGGAGGCGCCGAAGCCGGGCAGGTCGAGCGCGACCACTCGGCCCAGCCCCGACAGGCCTTCGGCCACCTGGACCCAGGAGAGGTGAGAGGCGCCGAGCCCGTGGACCAGCACGAATGCCGTATCGGCGGGTCCGTCCCACGATCGATAGGCCACGGGTCCTCCAAGGTCGACCGATCTGAGCTCCGGGAGATCCACGGCTGAAGCGTAGCCGGGTCCTCGATGAGCACCACGGAGGGTGACCCCAGGTCAGAACGCGAGCTCGCCAGGGAAATCTCCGAGCGGCGTTTGACGTTAGGAAGCGTGGGTATCGAGACGGGACGAGCTCCGCAAGCCGTGCGCGGCAGCGATTTTTCACAAGACCGCCACACGGGCCCGGCTTTACAGGAACGGGAGGGGCCCCTACCATGGGATCGAGCGACCGGGGAGGACGTCTAGTCCACTTTGCCTACGTGGTCGCTCGGTCGGACAACAGACAGACGGGTACGACCCCCACGGACCGGGTACGAACCCGAGAGCAGGACCGAGTGAGGAGAGTGAGAAGAATTGCCTGAGCCGGCGCGTCCCTTGGGGACCGACGACGCTGATGACCTGCGCCTCTACCTCGAGGCGGCGGCTCGCGAGCCGCTGCTCACGAAGGAGGAAGAGGTCGAGCTCGCCATGACGATCGAGGCGGGCAAGGAGGCGGAGGACCGCCTCCGTGCCGGCCGTCTCCGATCCGAGAAGAGCATCGCGAAGGCCCGCCGTGACATCCGGACGGCCGAGGCCGCGCGTCAGCGTTTCATCATGGCGAACCTTCGGCTGGTCGTCTCCGTGGCCCGGAAGTACCAGGGTCAGGGCCTGCCTCTCCTCGATCTGATCCAGGAGGGCAACATCGGCCTCATGCGAGCCGTGGAGCTGTTCGACTGGCGCCGGGGCTTCAAGTTCTCGACCTACGCCACATGGTGGATCCGCCAGGGCATCACCCGGGCCATCGCGGATCGCTCCCGTTCGATCCGTCTGCCCGTCCACATCCACGACCGGCTCCGGAAACTGAACCGCACCCGGTTCCAGTTCGCCCAGTCGATGGGCCGTGAGCCCTCCCGCGAGGAGCTGGCGAAGGCGCTGGACACCACGGTCGATGAGATCGACGACCTGACCGAGATGGGCCGGCGCGAGCCGCTGTCCCTCCAGTCTCCGGTCGGGGAGGACACCGAGCTGGGCGACCTGATCGAGGAGATCGACTCCGAGGCGGGCTTCGCCGAGGTCGAGGACCAGCTGCTCCGCGAGGAGATCGGCGGGGCCGTGGACAAGGTGTTGGACGAGCGCGAGCGGCACGTGGTGGCGCTTCGCTACGGGCTCGAGAACGGGCAGCCGCTGTCGCTGCGGGAGACCGGCAAGGTGCTGGGGCTCTCGGGTGAGCGGGTGCGTCTGATCGAGCGCGAGGCGCTCCGGAAGCTCCGCGACTCGAACCTGATCACCGGCGTCGCCCTCGGCGGCTAGCTCTGCCCGTCTTTCTGGCCCGGTCTTCTGGCCCGGTCTCCTGGCCGTCTTCGCGTGAGCCCGGATATGAGGAAGGGCGGGCACCCCTCCTGGGTGTCCGCCCATCTCCGTTCGGGTTAGGAAACCGGAACCGTGCTCCTGACCTGGATCTGGTTGCTCACGTCGGTGACGCCGCGGGTGTCCCACGCGTCGTCGCCGGCGGCCCGCTTGGCCACCGTGGTCGCCGCCGTGCCGGTGAGGATCACGACCCCCTTCTTCACGTCGACATCGATGTCGTACTGATCGGCGTACGGACCGGTTCGGATCTGATCGAGGAGATCCTGCTTGATCTCACCGTCCGAGCGCTCGTCGCCTGACTCTTCGGCGTACCACTCGTAGTAGTACCGGTTCTCGGGATATGCCCAGGGGCTCATCATCGGAGACCACCTCCGACACCTCTCTACCCTCGATGTGCTCGACCTAATCGGGCCGTCGGCGCCGAGCGAGCCGCATCAGCCCCTCGCCGGCGAGGACCAGGCCAAAGCCGATACCGATGGCGGCGAGCCATGAAGAGGGTTTCACTTTGGACAGCCATCCCGTGTTCCGGAGCACCATCGGATCGTCGTTGGGCTCGAGAGCGATGGGGTTCCAGGTGCCTCCGTGCTCAACGAGGGTCACTTCGAAGCTGAAGACGGCTCCCTCGGTGGTTTCGAGGTTGAACCGGACAAACGCCCTGCGGCCTTGGGCTTCGCAGGAGTCGCCGGCGACGGCGTCGGAACAGCTCCGGACTGCGGCCGGCGAAACTTCGATGACGTCGAAGTGACCGGGGTCGGCACGACTCCAGCCGGGCAGGATCGTTTGGGAGAGGCTCTCGGGAGCGAAGCGTCCGGGCTCTCCGGCGGAGCCCTGGTTCAGGGCGAGGAGCCATCGCTCGACGATCCCCTCCGGTCGCTCCTGGCTCGCGCACGCGGAGAAGGCCAGGGTCGCCAGCACGGCGGTGGTCAGTACGCGCCTCACGCGACCACCGCCTCGTCCATCGCGACGAGGTTCGCGTCCTTCGTCTCCGGCACGTAGCGCCACGCGATCCAGATCGTCGGGATGATCAGCGCGACCGTGGTGAGGGACATCGCGTCGCCGATCGAACCGATGGGCCCCGACACGTGGTCGCCGAGGATCCCGACGACGAGCGGCGCGACGATGCCGCCCGGGATCTCGAACGCGTTCCGGCACCATGCCGCGGCGCGACTCCGCACGTACGTCGGGAACGGCTCGGTGGCGAACGCCGAGGTCACCGCGACGGATCCGAGACCGAAGAAGATCGCGAGGCAGAGCACGGGAAGCATCAACCCGGGATCGTGGATCTGGAAGACCCACGTACCGAACACGAGCGTGCCGACCATGTAGGCCAGGAAGACCGGCTTGCGCCCGTACCGGTCCATCAACCGCCCGGCCACGATGAACCCGACCGCGCCCAACACGCCGGCCGCGGCGAGGTAGAGCCCGGAGGTGGACACGGACATGCCGACCTCCTGCTGGGCGTAGTAGGCCCACCAGAACGCCGCAGCGGCCGCGACCGCGTGCCGGAAGAACGTGACGAGCCCTACGGCCAGCACGTCGGATCGGAACGCCGGCTTCCATGGCTCGAGCAGCCCCGTGTGGTTGAGACGGGCGAACCCTTCGCTCGACCGCACCGCGGCGTACCGCTCCGTTTCCAACATCGAGCGCCGGCCGATCGCGACGATCACCAGCGGCACGAGGGCCAGCACGTAATAGGCCCGCCAGGACACGTCGAACGGGAGCACGCTGAATCCGAACGCGAGGAGCCCGACCGCGATCCCGCCGAGCGTGTTCATCGAGGTCACGATGCCCAGCGCACGTCCTCGCTCCTCCCGCGGGAATTCCTCGGTCACGATCGTGATCGCGACGGCCCACTCGGACGCCAGGAAGATCTGCGAGAGGAACTGCGCGCCGGTGAGGAACGCGAGGATCGGCGAGAGCGCCGTGAGCGCGGCGCACACCGTATACCCGACGATCGTGATCAGCAGCAGGCGACGCCGGCCGATCCGATCGGCCTGCGCGGACAGGAGGAAGCCGACGGCGGCACCGACGCCCACGATCGCTCGGATCACCCCGGCCTGGGCCTCGGTGCCGCCGAGGTCGACGAGCACCAGCGCCAGCACGAACGACAGGACGAAGGTGTCGTAGCCCTCGAAGAAGGTGGCCGACGACAGGAGTCGGAGCAGCTTGCGCCGGTACCGGTCGTCGCGCGATGCGGGTTCGCTCAGGCGGGATCACCTGCCAGCGATCGCGCCTCGGCCAGCTGGCGATCCAGCGCCTCGCGGACGCGTGTCACGAAAGCGTCGATGTCGTCCTGGACCGACGCGTCACCGATCGGTTCGATCGCCGGTCCGAACGCGAAGCCGAGCCGAGGTCGGAACGGACGTCCCCAGCGCCGCCCCGTCTTCGACCATCGATGATGCGTTCCCCAGATCCCCACCGGGATCACGGGCGCGCCTGTGGGGAGTGCGATGCGTGCGATCCCGCTTCGGATCCGCTGGAGCGTTCCCGGCGCGGCGTTCACGGTCCCCTCGGGCGCCATCGCGGCGACGGCGCCTCGCCGGATCGTGGCGATCACCTCGTCGAGCGCGCCGGCGTCGCTCTTGCCGCGGCGCACGGGGATCTGGCGGTACCGACGGAGGAACCACCCGCTGAAGCGGACGCTGAAGATCTCGGACGCGACCAGGAAGCGCACCGTTCGCCGCCGCCGCCAGGCGACCTCGGCCGCGAGGCACGGGCCGTCGAGGACGCTGACGTGCACGAACGCGAGGATCGCGGGACCCTCCAGCGGGACGTGATGGATGCCGGCGACCCGTACGCGGAACAGAGCGCGCACGAGGAACTCCACGATCGGCACCCCGAACCTCCACCAGGCATCGAGGTCGCCTCGGATCGCTCGGTCTGTTCCGAGCTCCGCGGTCACGGGTCGAACACCACCACCGAGCGGATCACCTCGCCCGCGAGCATCGCGCGGAAGGCCTCATCGAGATCGCCCAACCCCAGCTCCCGGGTCACCATCCCATCGAGGTCCAGCCGACCCTCGAGGGCCCATCGGGCCATCTCCGGGAAGTCCTCCGACGGGATCGGATCGCCGCCGTCGGTGATCAGGAGCGACGTCTTCCGCGGGTAGGCGGCATCCTCGGTGCCGTTCCACGAGAGCGTGACCTCGGCGGGGATCGGCGGGACACCGATCGCCACGGCGACCCCCGCGTAGTCGAGCATCGCGACCGCCTGCGACACCACCGAGGGGACCCCGGTCGCTTCGAACGCGAAGTCGACGCCGTCGCCCTGCGTGAGCTCGCGAACCGCCGCGACGGCGTCGGTGGCGGAGGCATCGACGGTGTCCGTGGCACCGAACCGCTCCGCCCACGCCAGTTTCGGGGTGGCGACGTCCACGGCGATCAACCGCTCGGCGCCCGCGATCTTCGCTCCTTGCAGCGCCGCGAGACCGATCCCACCGAGGCCGATCACCGCGACGCGAGCGCCGGGCCACACCTTCGCCGTCTGGGTCGCCGCACCGATCCCCGTGGAGACGCCGCAGCCGAGGAGACACGCGCTCCGCAGCGGGAGCTCGCGCGGCATCGCGATCGCCTGCGCGGCGTGGACCACGGTGCGGGTGGCGAGCGTGCCGAGCGAGAGCGTGCCCGCGAGCGGCGTGCCGTCCCGCGCCCGGCGGACGCGGGGAGGCTGCAGCCACGCGTGCGAGCAGCGACGCGGGGCGCCGCGCCGGCATGGTCCGCACGTGCCACAGGGGACCGCCCACGCCAGCACGACCGGGTCGCCCACGCGAGGCGTGTCCACGCCCTCGCCCACCTCCTCGACGATGCCCGCTCCCTCGTGGCCGAGCAGCATCGGGAACGGCGCCCCCCAGTTCCCGTGCTCGATCGCCCAGAGGTCCGAGTGACAGACGCCGCTCGCCACGAGACGTACGAGCACCTCGCCGGTCTCCGGAGCGTCGATCGCGAGGTCCTCGATGCGGACCTCGCTGCCGATCGCGTCCACCACCGCCCCGATCGCGTCTCTCGTCACCGTCTCCCTCTCGCTGCGAGCGGCTCATGCTAGCGTCGGCGTCGCCCATGGATGTCCAGACGCTCCGCGACCGCGCCCAGGCCAGGTATCCGGAGTTCCTCGACGTGCTCGAGACGACGGTCAACGTGGACTGCGGCTCCTACTCGCCGGACGGCGTCAACCGGATCGCGGACCTCTGCGAGCAGCGGTTCCTCGAACACGGATGGGAGGTGGATCGGCGGCCGCACGACGGAGCGCCGAGGCTCGGCGACCTCGTGATCGGGACCCTCCGGGGGGCGGGAGGACCGAACGTCCTGCTCGTCGGGCACATGGACACGGTCTTCGACGACGGGACTGTCGCCGAGCGTCCGTTCACGATCGAGGGTGACATCGCCCGCGGCCCCGGCGTCTCGGATATGAAGGCCGGTTTGCTGGCGGGTTTCTTCGCCACGCACGTGCTGCAGGACGTGGGTTTCGACGGGTTCGGCACGATCACCTACGTGTGCAATCCGGACGAGGAGATCGGGTCGCCCTTCTCGGGACCGGTCATCCGAGACGTCGCCCCTGCGCACGACGTCGCGCTGGTGCTCGAGGGAGCGCGCGCGAACGGCGACATCGTGAGCTCGCGGAAGGGGATCACGGACTTCACGATCACGATCGACGGCAAGGCGGCGCATGCCGGCGTCGAGCCGGAGAAGGGACGCAACGCGATCCTCCAGGCCGCGCACACGATCTTGGCCCTCCAGGAGCTCAATGGCCGCTGGCCCGGCGTGACGTCGAACGTCGGCGTGGTCCGGGGCGGAACGCGTTCGAACGTCGTCGCCGAGCGTTGCGAGCTCCACGTCGACCTCCGGTCCACCGAGAACGCCACGCTCGAGGAGGCGGAGGCAGAGGTGCAGCGGATCTGCGCCGACCCCGTCGTGCCCGACGTGCGCATCACGATCGATGCCCACGGCTGGCATCGGCCGATGGAGAAGGGTGAGGGCGGGCGCCGGCTCGTCGACATCGCCGTCGGCGCCGCGTCGGAGCTCGGCTTCGAGCTGCGCGACGCCGCGACGGGCGGCGCCTCCGACGCGAACACGACGAGCTCTGCCGGCACGCCGACGATCGACGGCCTCGGTCCCATCGGCGGCGACGATCACGGGCCGGCCGAGTGGGTGGACCTCACCAGCATCGTGCCGCGCACCGCTCTGCTCGCCGCGATCATCTCGAGGGTGTGACCCGGATGTCGGGGTGGCCGTCGCAGGACCTGCATCCGGACGCGTATCGGCAACTCGTCGAAGGTGCGCCGGCGATCCTCTACATCGACCGACCCGACGAGCTCTCGACGAATCTCTACACGAGCCCGCAGATCGTGGAGCTCCTCGGGTACAGCGTCCGGGAATGGATGGAGGACGCCGAGCTCTGGGTCCGGTCGATCCATCCCGACGACCGAGAGCGCGTGGTGCAGGAGCACCGCGAGAGCAACGCGCGTGCCGAGCGGTTCCTGGCCGAGTACCGGATCCTCACGAAGGCGGGTCGGGAGGTATGGATCCGCGACGAGGCCGTGCCCGTCAGAGCGGAGGACGACACCGTCGTGTACTGGCGCGGTGTGATGGTCGACATCACGCCCCAGAAGCTCGCCGAGGGTCAGCTGCGTTCGAGCCTCGAGGAGGTCCGGCGCATGGTCGACCAACGGCGCGAGCTGGCGCAGCTACTGGAGACGGCCCAGGAGGAGGAGCGTCGAAGGATCGCGGCCGACATCCACGACGATCCGATCCAGGTGATGAGCGCGGTGGACATGCGGCTGCAGCTCCTCCTGGCCCGCCCCGATCGGTTCGATGCCCACGAACTGGGCGAGCTGGCGGAGGAGCTCCGATCCGCGATCGACCGTCTGCGGAACCTCCTCTTCGAGCTCCGCCCCGTGGCGCTCGACCTCGAGGGGCTCACGCCCGCGATCGCGATGTACCTCGAGCATTCCGCGAAGGAGACCGGATGGTCGTGGGAGCTGATCAACGAGCTCGACGAAGAGCCGATCCCCGACGCCCGGGTGTCCTTCTATCGGATCGCGCAGGAAGCGGTGAGCAACGTCCGGAAGCACGCCAACGCCAGCCATCTGGATGTCCGCTTGACCTCGACGGAGGACGGGCTCCTGCTGCGGATCGCGGACGACGGTGACGGGTTCGATCCTTCGGAGAAGGCGGCGCCCGGTCACCTCGGCCTCGCGACCGTGACGGAGCGTGCCGAGCTCGCCGGCGGGTGGTGTCGCGTGCTCAGCGCACCCGGTGAGGGGACGGTGCTCGAATGCTGGATGCCGCTGGTCGGGTCCGGCCCGGATCCCTGACCTCCGATGGCGCGGTGGGGAGCCGGGAGGGTCTGGCTCGCGATGTGGACGGTCGACGGCTTCCTCTTCCACCTCGACAGCACGGTCTACAGCATCTTCCTGATCCTCCAGGTCGGGCTGGATCCGCTCCAGCTCGTGCTGATGGGCACGATCCTCGAGGTCTCCTATCTGCTGTTCGAGGTCCCGACCGGGATCGTCGCCGACACGTTCAGCCGGAAGTGGTCGATCGTGATCGGGTACATCGGCACGGGGATCGCCTTCGTGATGCTGGGATCCGCCGACTCGTTCGGGATCGCCGCTCTCTCGCAGGTCCTCTACGGCGTGTCGGCGACGTTCGTGAGCGGCGCGGACGTGGCCTGGCTCACCGATGAGGTGGGCGAGGACGCGGCGCGACCCCTCTACGTCCGGAGCGAGCAGTTCTTCAACGGCGGGGCCCTGGTCGGGATCGCCGGCTGCGTGGCGCTCGCATCGATCGCGCTCAGACTCCCGATCCTGATCTGCGGCCTCGGATACGCCGCCCTGGGCTTGGCGCTGGCGTTCGGGATGACGGAGAGCCGGCGGCCCAGCCGGGACGTCGGGGCGACGCTCCGGCATTCGATGCACGCCACGTTGCGGGACGCGATCCGACAGGTGCGCGCACATCACGTCCTGCTGCTGATCCTGGCAACGGCTGCGCTGCACGGGGCCTCGACCGAGGGCTGGGATCGCCTGTCCGATCTCCAGCTCCTCCGTGGCATCGGACTGCCCTCGCTCGGCCACCTCGAGCCGATCGTGTGGTTCGGGATCCTCGACGGCGTGGGACTGGTGCTCGGCATCGCCGCGCTCTCCTCCGTGCGGCGCCGGGGGCACCTGGAGGGTCACGGCCTCGTCGCGAAGCTCCTCGCCCTCGTCGACGTGCTGTTGATCGCGAGCGTCGTGGGGTTCGCGTTCGTGGGGAGCTTCTGGTGGGCCGCGGTCCTGTTCTGGATCGTCGGCGGTCTCCGGAGCCTGCGGGGTCCGGTGTTCACGGCGTGGATCAACCAGGGGCTCGACCCGGCGACCCGTGCCACGGTCAACTCGATGGGGGGTCAGGCCGACGCCATCGGTCAGGCGATGGCCGGGCCGGTGGTCGGGGGAGTGGGTCGGGCCGTCTCGGTGCCGTGGGCGCTCTCGCTCGCCGGCCTGTTACGACTGCCGATCCTGTTCCTCTACCTCCGTGCGCTCCGGCTCGGCACCGTCGGCACGGTCCCGCCCGACGCGATGGATCAGGAGATCGATCTCGCCGACTGATGCTCCGGAGGAGGAGGGAGGGCCGCGACGCCGCCGTGATGAGGATGCGTCTCCGGTGTCCGTCGGCGACCACGATCGCGGATCGCGCACTCCACGCGAAGCAGGTCGGTCGTGCGTCGCGCGATCGCATACGCGAGGTCGTGAACGTCCGGCGGGATGCTGCCGCCGAGGAAGGCCGTCCGTGCGTGCACCCGAACGGTGAGCGAGGGGGCGCCACGGGTGCGGGGCTCCCTCGCGAACGCGGCGCGGAGCCTCGCTTCGGCGACGAGGTCGCTCCGGTCGGCCGATGACGGCGGTACGGCTCGCCACGCGAATCCGAGCCATCGCCCCACCTCTCTCCGGTTCCGCCACGCCCACCACGCTGCGGCCAGGCGGCTCACGGGGAAGAGCTTCCACAACCACGAGATCACTCGGAGCACGTCCTTTCCGGTCCGTCACGGACGTCTGTACCCGAGATGCCCCTGCATCGAACCATCGAGGCGTTCCGCTCGTCACCGGGTGATGCACGATCGAGGGACCGGCGGGGGATCGCCCCCGGTCCCCGTCACCCGCGTTCGACCCTCGTCGCCCAGAGCATGACGTCGTCCGCGTCGCCGGGGACGGGCTCGGCCGGGGCCTGCCACCTCACCTTGGCGAACAGCCGTTGGGACGCGGCGTGGATCGGGAACACGAGCGTTTGGACGAACGCGGTCGAGAGCCGGCGGTTCGCTCTGAGGGCTCGCGCCCGGATGCCGGTGAGGAGTCGAGAGGGAGCCGGCGTCCACGAATAGCCACCGATCTCGAAGCCGGCCGCCCGCACCTTCTCGAACAGGATCGGCGGTTCGTCTCGGCGGACGTGGCCGCACGCTTCGTCCAGCACCGACCACATCGTGGCGTGGACCGGGGTGGAGAGGATCAGCATCCCACCGGGCCGGCTCACGCGGGCCATCTCGCCGAGGAGCTCCGTGTCGTCATCGACGTGCTCGATGACCTCGAAGGCGAGCACGGCGCCGAAGGAGTCGTCGGGGAAGGGGAGCGCCCCTTCGACGGTCGCCGTGGTGGCCCCGCGAGCAGCGAGACTTCGCAAGGCGTGTGCCGATGCGTCGATGAACGTCGACGTCGCGACGGGCGCGGTCGGCCGGAGCCCGGGGCCGATCTCCAGCACGGCGCCACCACCGATCCGTGGGGCGAGCCAGTTCCACACGTGAGGCCGGACCTGCACGACGTGCTTCGATCCGCTCCAGTGGTCGGGCGCCGACGTCGCGGGATCCGGCTCACCCCGCTCGTTCGGTGTCTGGAGTTCTCGCACGGCAGCTCCGGGTTCGGTCGGAGCGGGGAGCATACCCGGCGTCCTTCCGGCCGTGGCTCTCCGGTGCTCTCGCCGATCCCTCATGGCACACTCAGCGACCTCTCATCCCCGGTCAGGCACGCTGCTGCCAGATGACGCAGAGGATGGCGAAGAGGAGGACCGGATGAGCCCAGGTACCGAGAGGCCGAGGAGCGCCCGCCGACGCGACCTGAGAGCCTTCGTGATCGTCGCTTTCGCTTCGCTCGTGGGGGCGTGCACGGCGAGCTCGGAGGGCACACCCGGCACGGGAACGCCGTCGGCGACGTCTCCCTCGGCCCCAGCGGCGGCCACGATCCCGCAACCGGCCGTCCCCGGAGACCTCCCCCTCGCTCCGGAGAGCGAGCGGGTCGACATCGCGATGCCCACGTTCTCCGATCCCACGGCGATCACCAACCCGCTGTTCCCCGTCTCGCAGCAGGAGTCGGTCCTGCTCCTCGGGCATGTCGATGACCAGCCCTTCCGGACCGAGGTCACGCTCCTGCCCGAAACGAGGATCATCGAGTGGGAGGGTCAGGAGGTCGAGATCGCCGTCTCGCAGTACGTGGCGTTCCTCGGAGGGAGCATCGAAGAGGTCGCCTATGACCTCTACGCGCAGGCCGACGACGGGTCCGTGTGGTACTTCGGCGAGGACGTCTTCGATTTCCGGGACGGCGCGATCGTCGTCACCGAGGGAACCTGGCTCGCCGGCAAGGACGGGCCGGCCGCGATGATCATGCCCGCCGATCCGCAGGTGGGCGACGTCTATCGGCCCGAGAACGCGCCGGGCTTCGTGTTCGAGGAGGTGACCGTCGCATCCGTGAACGAGGCGCTCGATGGGCCTCTCGGTCCGATCGAGGGCGGGATGCTCGCCTCGGAGCTGCACATGGACGGGGCCACCGAGGACAAGTTCTTCGCCCCCGGATACGGGGAGTTCTCCACGTCGGGCGGCGGTGACGTCGAGGCGCTCGCCCTCGCCGTGCCGACGGACGCGGCGACCGGAACGATGCCGCCCGAGCTCACGACGATCTCGGACGGCGCGCTCTCCGTCTTCGATGCGGCGGGATCGGGGAACTGGAAGGCCGCGACGATAGGGGTCTCCGACGTGGTGGCCTCATGGAAGGCGTACGGGTCGGCGGACGTGCCCAGGTTGATCGAGCCGCTGATGGACGGGGCGGTCGACGCGCTCGATGCGGCCGTGGACGCTCGCAGCTCCGCTCGGGCTCGGAACGCCGCGATCGAAGCGGCGCGGTTGAGCTTCGACCTCCAACTGCGGTACCGGCCCGTGACCGAGATCGACCTCGCTCGGATGGATCTCTGGGCGGCCCAACTGCTGGTCGACGAGGCTGCGGGCAACATCGACGGGGTCGCCGCGGACGCCTTCGCGATGGACTACGTCCGTGACCGGATCTGGGACGCCCTCGATGCCGCCGATCTCGCTCGCGTGAATACCGAGCTCGGCGAGATCCAGATCGCCGTGGTCGACGAGGAGCCCGAGGCGGCGGCCGAGGCCGCGGGACGGCTCCGGGATATCCTCGCCGGGCTCGAGCCGCCGAGCTGAACCCGGGTCGATCGGATCCAGGACGTGGCGATCAGAGGTTCTCCCACAGCCCCACCACGTTGCCCTCGCTGTCCTTGAAGTACGCGAAGGCGCCCATGTCGGGGATCTCGGTGCGCGGCTGGACGGTGCTGCCTCCGCCCGCGTCCACCTTCTTCAGCGACTCGTCGATGGACGTCACGGCGATCGTGATCACCGGCGCGGGCGTGTCGGCGGTCCGCTGCATCAGGCCGCCATTGATGGCGCCGGGCTCCGTGGGGATCCGCGTGCTCTCGTCGATCGGGGTGGTGGTGACCGTCGTGTACATGTTGCCGCCACCCATGTCGGCCTCGTTCAGCTCCCACTCGAATACGGAGCCGTAGAACTCCCGAGCCCGAGCGGCATCGTCGACCGGGATCTCGAAGTGCTCGACCCTGTCCATCTCGTCCTCCCTCCCGAGGCTTCGCGAGCCTCTCAGACGTGTTCCCCTAACCTACCTCCGCGGCATGCTCCGTCGGGGGCCCGAACACGTCCTCGAGGCCACGGGACGGTGAACGCTCCGTGTCGTCCAGGAGCGACGACCGGGCTCGGCGCGGGCTAGCCGGACGGGCTGTCGTCCGAGTCGGTGAGTCCGAGCCGACGCATGACCTCCTCGCCGAATCGGCGCACCACCGGGAGCGGCCGCATGAGGACGGTCAGCTCTTGGATCAGCCCCTGGGGACCGTCTCGGATGACGACCGCCACCTGGAGGGTCTCCCCGTCGACCTCACCGTCGAACAGCAACATCGTGTCGCTGCCCTCGCGCAGGCTGGATCGGTAGGTGGGCACACCGAAGACGGTGTGGACGGTTTCGAGCATCTCCGCGATGGAGTCAGGGCTCGTGACCGGATGGAGGAAGACCGGGCTGCGATAGACGACGTCGGGGGCCAGCAGATCGACGAATCGTTCGGCTGTTGGCTCCGTAAGGCTCACGTGCTCGAAGGGATGAGTTGCCAAGCGGATCCTCTCGGCGCGATCGAGGCCAGAGGCTACAGCAGCCTCGACAGGGTGGGAGTGTGGAGCGCCAGTTGGGCTCCACACTCCTCCCGATCTCTCCATGCGGAGGCGGAGGGAGCACAGTAAGAACCCGAACGCCGCAGGTCAGAGCGCTTGGGGTCGATGCAGGAGGTTGGGGTCGGGTCGTGTCAGGGCCGACCGGAGGCTCTAGGAGTTCTCGAGAACTCCTCGAGCGGGATAGGAGAGGAGCCGGCGTGTCCGGCTCCTCTCCCTGCGGTTCGACCCGATGAAGGATCCCCCTACGCGAACGCCACGGTCTTGGCGCCAGAGATCACTTCTTCGACGACCTTGGCTGCGCCGACGATCGTGGAGCCCTTCGCGAGCTGCTCCTCCGTGATGTCACGCGGTTTGGTACACGCGCCGCACAGCCACACGTGACCGCCGTTGTCGATGAACTCACGGTAGAGATCACCGAGCACCGGAAGGCCCGGCTGCGCGATCCCATCGGTTCCGCCCTCGGTCCCCACCCACACGGCCTCGACGGTGCAGAGCACGACTGCCTCCTGCCCCGCTGCCGCAGCGATATTCGCGGCAACGAACGGAAGCGTCGCGCGCTCGGGGTCTTCCTTGCCGTGTGTGGAGTTGAAGATCAGCTTGTCGCCCATCTCATCGTCCCCTTTCAACGCTCACCAGGAGGCGTCCGTCGCCGGCCGCCTCGATCGAACGAACGACGTGGCCCATCATCCGTGCCAGCGGCGGCAGGTCCTCTTTCGCCGCCGGATCGCGCGTCGTCACCTCGAGCACGTCGCCGATCGGGATCCGCTGCATGTGCCGCCGGAATTCCCCTGCGAGACCCTCGGCGCACCCGAGGTTGCCGGCGTCGTAGCGATGCACGCGGTCTTCCATCCGGTGCTTGCTCCTCATCTCGTCTCCGTCCTCACGGAACGTCCTCACCTTGCACCACGGGGTAGATCTCGTCGGCGACCAGGCCGTGGGCTTCGCGGTGCACGGTGTGGGCTGCGTCGGCGTTCGGTGCCTCGATCAAGCAGAAGACCTTGCCGACCCTCTCGTCCACCCAGTAGTTGAGGTAGCGCACCCCATAGTGTTCCTGGATCTGAAGGTCCGCCGCATGGGCTCCTGCGACGTCAACCGCGCTGGCGCCTTCGGGGAGGCTGTTGTGCACATCCATGTAGAGCGTCATCCGTTCTCACCTCCTTCCGGCCGCCACGCTAGGGAGCCGACCGTTCCGCCACCGTTCCGCGGGTCGGGCTGGCCGGAGCCGGGGCCGGCCCGTACGATTTCTCTGTGGTGCAGACGGTGACGATGCAGCTTCTCGGCCCGTTCTCGGTTGCGGTCGACGGCGTCTCGATCTCCGGGGACGCTTGGCGCAGCCGTCGCGCGGCCGACGTGCTGAAGCTGCTCGCGCTCGCCCCTGCCCACCGGATGCATCGGGCGCAAGTCATGGAGGCGCTCTGGCCAGAGCGCGATCCGGAGGCATCAGGAACGAACCTCCGTAAGGCCCTACACTTCGCCCGGCTCGCGATCGGTGATGAGCAGGCGATCACGAACGAGCGCGGCGTGCTCGTGCTGTGGCCCGATGCGCGCATCGAGTCGGACGTCGAGCGTTTCGAGGCCGCTGCGCAACGGGCGCTGGATGCGGGTGACGAAGCGTTCTGTCGTAACGCTGCGGACCTGTATCGTGACGGCCTCCTTCCGGATGACCGATACGAACCCTGGTCGGTCGAGCCGCGCGGGCGGCTTCGCCACCGATACCTGGACGTGCTGCGCGCCGGCGCGCTCTGGGATCGGCTGGCCGAAGAAGACCCGACCGACGAGCAAGCGGCGCGCGCGCTCATGCGCGCTCATCTCGACGCGGGAGAGCGCCGAGAGGCCATCCGGCGCTTCGAGCGGCTGCGCGAGGCGCTCCGCGACCACCTGGGCGTCGGACCGGACCCCGCCACGGTTGCTCTCTACGAGGACGTGCTCGCCGTCGAGGGCGCGCCGCAGCCCTCCGAGGCCGAGCGGGCGCATGCGCTTCTCGCCTGGGCGCTGGTGCATATGAACCGAGGCGACGTCGCGGAGGCGGAGCGGGCGGCGGAGGAGGCGCGCGCGATCGCCCTCGACGCCGAGTTGGGCCGCGAGCTCGGAGAAGCCGCAACGATCCTCGCCAAGGTCGCGATGGCACAGGGGAGGTGGCGCGAGCGATTCGCGGATGAGCTCGCGGAATCCATGCGGATGCGGGCCAACATGGAGCCCATCGTCTACGACGCCCACCTGTGCCTCGCCGAGTACTACCTGAGCGGCCCGGAGGGCTCGGACACGGCTGCGCAGTTCGCGCGTCAGATGATGGGGATCGCCGAGGAAGCGGGCTCGGCGACGGGCGCGGCGCTCGCGCTGCTGATGTTGGGCGAGGCAGAGCTGCTCGCCGGTCACCTTCTCGACGCCGAAGAGCACCTGAAGCAGGCGGCGGAGGCCAACGACCGAGAGGGGTGCATATCCGGCTCGGCGCTGGCGAGGCAGCGGCTGGCGGAAGCCGCGGTCAGTCGCGGGCGTATGTACGAGGCCAACCGACTGCTCGGCCGAGCGCGCACGCTCGCCCTCCGCTCCGACCTCGTGACCCACCTGTTGGTCCGAGTGTTCGGCACGATGATCCAGGCGGCCGACGATCCGAGGAAAGCCATCACCGTTCTGCGCGTGGCCGAGCAGGAGGTGAGCCAGTTGCATCCGTGCGAGCCATGCTCGATGGGGTACCTGACCAGTGCGGCGACGGCGAGCGCGAGAACCGGCGAGCTGGATCGGGCTCGCTCGTTCCTCGCCCAGGCGGAGCGGATCGCGGGGATGTGGCAGGGTGGCCTGTGGACCGGTGCGGTGTGGGAAGCGAGGGGAAACCTCCGTCAGGCCGAGGGCGAGGTCGAGCAGGCGCGTGCGATGTTCCGCGAAGCGGCGGAGGCGTTCGCGCGCGCAGGGCATCAGTCCGAAGCCGCGCGCTGTCTCGAGGCCGCCGGGTCGGCGACGAGGGCGTCGGGCGCGAGGGGCGGCGACGGCTAGATACGGCCGCCGGGTGCTCGCGGTGCTTCATCGGGACATCGTTCACGGCACTGATCGACAGCTTCCCCGCGTGCGCCGTGACGTGAGGTGGAGAGACCGGGGAGCTCTCGCGGACTCCCCGATCTCTCCCCATGTTCTCCACGCGGAGGCGAAGGGAACACTGTAAGAACCACACCGCCGCCGGTCAGACCGTGTGGGTGGGCGCTCGTGAATGGGGCCGAATGGCGTGATGGCCTGAGCCGGCGCGCGGCTCGCTGCACGTTGACTCCGGGGCTCTTGACATGGGTCCTATATTCACTATATGAATCGTGTCGCGAAAGGGTCGGTCCGCGGATACCGGAGCGACCTCCGAGCGCACCAGGCCGAGCAAACGAGGTCCCAGATCCTCGACGCCACGCTCCGGGTCATGGCCGACGGCGTCGCGAGCCTGTCCGTACCGGCCGTCGCGCGCGAGGCCGGTGTCTCCGTCCCGACCGTCTATCGCCATTTCGGGACGAAGGGGGACCTGCTCGCCGCTCTCTACCCCTACCTCGCGCGCCGCGTCGGCCTCGACCTGGCGGCCGCCGCCCCGCGTACCCTCGCGGAGCTGCGGGACGGTGTTCGCGAGATGTTCGGACACCTCGACACGTTCGACGATCTCGCTCGCGCGGCGATCGCGAGCCCGGCAGCCGAAGAGGCGAGGCGCACCTCCATGTCGGATCGGCTCGAGCTCGCGCGTCGCCTTGTCGCGACGATCGACCCGAGGCTCGCGAGAGCCGACCGGGAGCGTATCGCCCGCCTCCTCGTCGTCCTCATCACTTCCTCGTCGCTCCGCGTCTGGCGGGATCACCTGGGGGCGACGGTCGAGCAGGCCGCCGACGACATCGACTGGATCGTGCGTGCCGGGGTTGCGGCGGCCACGGGAGACCGACCGTGAGCTCGGGCGCCCTGCGTCGGCTCGCGGAGGTGCGTGCCGAGGACGCCGGCGAGGTGGGCGCGAAGGCGGCGAGCCTCGGCGAGCTGATCGCCGCCGGTATGTCGGTCCCCGACGGTGTCGTTCTCACGACCGGCGTCGCCGAGGCCGACGCGGACGATCGCAGAGCCCTGTGCCGGGCCGCGGCGGGGATGCTGGGCCGTGGACCCTTCGCCGTGCGGTCGAGCGGGATCCAGGAGGACGGCGCGGAGCGTTCGTTCGCCGGCATCTACGAATCGGTGATCGGCGTTTCAGAAGGCGAACTCCCCGCGGCAACGGATCGTTGCCTCGCGAGCGTCCGCGGGGCGCAGGTGGCCGGCTACGACCCGACGGCCGGCGGAAGCATCGCAGTCCTCATCCAGCGGATGGTGGCGCCCGCGACCGCGGGAGTCGCCCTCACGGCGGACCCGATCACCGGCGATCGCCGAACGTGCGTCGTCACCGCTGTCGCCGGCGCCGGGAGCCGGCTCGTCTCCGGGGCGGCCCTCGGCGATGAGTGGGTCGTGCGGGATGGGGTCGCCACGAGTCGCCGGCGGCCCGAACGCGCGATCGATCGGCGCGGGGCGCTCCGGATCGCCCGCGTGGCGGAGAGGATCGCCGCGGCCCGCGGGGTCCCCCAGGACGTCGAGTGGGCGATCGACGAGGGGGGAGCGCTCTGGATCCTCCAGGCGCGCCCGATGACGGCGCTCCCGCCCGACGTGTCCTGGGACGTTCGCGAGGCGGGTGCGTACACGCGGATGGTCCGGTTCGGCGAGTGGATCGGGGAGCCGGTGACCCCGTTGTTCGAGACCTGGCTGCTGCCGGCGATGGAGGCGCGTCTTCACGCCGAGCTCGAACGATGGATCGGGCAGCGAGCGCCGCGCCCTTTCCACGTCGTCGTGAACGGCTGGTACTTCTACTCGATCAACTTCCTGTCGGGCGGGGCGATGCTCCGCAACCTCCCGCGGTTCCTACGGCAGCTCGCGCGGGCCCCTCGCCGAGTGGCGGGCCTGTTCCCCGTCACGGTGCGGCACAGCTACCCGCTCTTCGAACGGGAGTGGCGCGATGACCTGCTCCCGCGCTACCGATCCGCGGTCGCCGACGCCGCGGAGACCGTTGGGACTCGCCCGATCGAGGAGCTCCAGTCGCTCGTCGACGAGCTCGCGGATACTGCCGGTGAGTACTTCGCGTCGATCGCGGCGCTCTCCGGTGCCGGCTACAAGACGGAGATGAATCTCGCTCGGTTCTGTCGTCGCCACCTCGGCGCAGCCCTCCCACAGGGTCACCTCCCGCTCGTGGCAGGGTTCGAATCACCTGGCGATCCGGTGGCCCACGCGGTCGCGACGATCGACTGGTGGCGACCGCCGGCCGGCACCGTCTCCGCGGCGAACGACGCGGGAGCTCACGCCTCCGTGGTCGAGTCCAGGCGGGCGGCGGAGGCCAGGGCGCTCGAGGCGCTGGCATCGTCGCCCCGTCGGCGCCGAGCATTCCAGCGGCTGCTGACCGAGGCACAGCACCTCGTTCCGGTGCGTGAGGAGCAGGTCCGCGACTGGACGCTCCCGTGGCCGGTGATGCGGCGGGCGGTGCTGCGGATCGGCGAGGCCCTCGTGGATCGCGAGATCCTCGCCGAGGCCGACGACGTCTTCTTCATGACTCGCGACGAGGTGGCCGCGTCGGTCGGCGGGAGTGCAGCGACCGTGCGTCGGGACATCGCCACGCGCCGGGCCGCGTGGGCTGAGGACGCGACGCTCATGGCGCCCCTCCTCGTCGGCCGCGTGAACCCGGTCCTGCGGCGCGCCTGGGCCGCGTTTCCCCGCCTCCTCGGCGCGGTCCGATCGGATCGTGCGATCGCCGCCGGTGTGCCCGCCTCGCCGGGCCGCGCGACGGGTCGCGTTCGGGTGATCCGGGGACCGGACGAGTTCGGCGACCTGCGCGTGGGCGAGGTGCTCGTCGCACCGGTCACCGCGCCGGCGTGGACCCCGTTGTTCGCCCTGGCCGCCGCCGTCGTGACCGACGTCGGGAGCGCTGCCGCCCACGCCTCGATCATCGCGCGCGAGTACGGCATCCCCGCGGTGGTGGGCTGCGGCGACGCGACGGCACGGCTTCAGACGGGGACGCTCGTGACGGTCGACGGCTTCACCGGGAACGTCGAGCCGAAGTGATGGCGGGGTCGAACCGCGGAGGAAGACGGATGGATAGGGAGCTCCAGATGAAGAACGAACACTGGCGGCAGTGGGTCTCCCGCTGGTGGCTCCTCCCGATCGCGCTCGGCGGGTCGTTGGTCGTGCAGAAGCTCGTGTTCGAGAGTCGCTATGACGTCGCCGGTCACGCCGCAGAACATCTCGGCAGCGCGACCGCTCCGTTCATGGCTGTCGCCCTGATCGTGATCCTCCTGTGGTCGACCCCGTCGGCGCTTCGCCAGCCCGACGTCCTTCTCGCGTGCGGAGCTTGGCTGGTGGCGAACTTTCTCGTCCTCGTCGGCAACGTTCGGGTGGTCGATGCCCTGATCCGAGCGGGGATCGGGCAGATCCCCATCGAGCAGCTGGTCGAGTCGCCCGCGATCGCATCGGCCCACGGGCTGGCGAATCTCGCACCGTGGTTCGGGCTCGTCGCAGCCCTCGCCCTGACGGCGGTTCTGTGGCGGCGACGGCACGTCAGCACGCGGGTTGCGGTCGCGGCGGCCGTCGTGAGTCTCGTCGTGCCGCCGTGGATCATCCCCGGGGCCGGCGTGATCGTATCGGTCTTCGCGATGACCCTTACCCAGAGGGGAACGATCCCGAGCACGGATCCGCCCTAGGCGAGTGGACAGGAGGCAGCGATGACCGTAGACGGAGATGCGTTCGCGGCAACCCGTGCCAGGATCGAGCCCTCGATCCCCCCACCGGTGACCAGACGCCGGCTTCCCGGGCCGGTCGTTCTCATCGGGGGACTCCTCGGTGGAGTCGTGTGGGGGGGCCACGCCCGGGTCTGGATGCGGTTCATCTCCTCCGATCCGGAGTTCACGTGGAGCGGAACGGTGTTCATCGTGATCGGGTTCGGCGTGGCGGGACTGGGGCAGGCTGCTGGCTATCTCGGGCGTCGCGCTGGTCTCCGGCGGTCCCGGATGACGGTCCTTCGCCTCCTCACGTTCGCGAGCCTGGTGCCGCTCGGGGCGGCGGCGGGAGCCCCCGTATTCCCGACCGTGGTGCTCGCTCCGCTCGCGATCGCCCACACCGAGTGGTCGAGCTGGATGCGCGTGCTCGTCGGCGTGATCGCCTTGCTCCCCGTGCTGGCCATCGGAGCGATTCTGTTCGACGACCTGTCCACCCTGCGTGCCGCTGCAGGCTTCCTTTGGTTCCTCGTCGTCTACGCGGGCATCGTCTGGGCCGCGGGATTCTCGCTTGCGCCACACCTCGACGGCTGGCGAGCCCCGCGGGCGGCGCGCGTCGTCGGTGTTGCCGCCCTCACGATGGTGGCTGCCCTCGAGGTGCTGTTCCTCGTCGGTCCGAAGGGATGAAGACAGCTCCCGGGCGTGTTCGGGCCACGACTGGTCATGTCATCCATCCGAGGAGAGTTCGAGGAGCGTCTGAGCGCTCCACCTTCCCTCCCCGATCTCTCCACGCGGAGGCGGAGGGAACACTGTAAGAACCACACCGCCGCAGGCCACAGCGTGTGGGTGAGTGCGCGGGAGTGGGGTCGCGTCTAGGCCCCGAAGGGCCGGATCATGGCAATCGATGAACGCTTCGGAGCCCGGTGACTGGGCGACGGCCCGTTCGAATGGGAGTTCTGTGAAGCGGTCCGTGCAACTCGGGTTGGCCATACCATTGCGCCGTGCACCAGCCAGAAGATCCGATCGGGACCGGAAACGAGGCCCTCAAGGCGGGGGACTGGGTCGCCGCGCGCGACTCGTTCCGCGCCGCGCTCGATCGGGAGGAGACGCCGGAGGCGCTGGGCGGGTTGGGTGAAGCGCTGTGGTGGCTCGGTGAGACCCAGGCATCGGTCGACTGCCGAGAGCGGGCGTATGCGGGATTCCGGCGGCTACCGGACCCGGTGCGGGCCGCGAACCTCGCACTCGGTCTGAGCATCCATTACGAGGCGAACGTCGGGAACCCCTCCGCCGCCGCCGGCTGGCTGCGGCGCGCGAAACGGCTCGTCGATGACCACTCGATCGAGGAGCTCCGCGGGTGGGTCATGCTCTTCGACGCCGGCGAGGAGGGCGATCCGGCCGGCGTGGAGGCGCTCACCGGCGAGGCCTTGGTGTTCGCGCGGGACGCCGGTGACCTCGATCTCGAACTGTGCGCGCTCGCCCAACTGGGGTCGTGCCTGGTCGCTCAGGGACGGATCGAGGAGGGGATCGCGCTGCTCGACGAGGCGATGGCGGGGTCCCTCGGCGGCGAGGGGGGAACGTTCGACACAGTCGTGTTCACGAGCTGCAACATGGTCGGCTCGTGCACCCGCTGTGCCGACTTCGAGCGCGCGGTGCAGTGGATCCGCGCGGCCGATCGGTTCACGGAGCGGTACGGCTGCCCATTCCTCTACCTCTACTGCCGGGTGCACTACGGAGCGATCCTGATCGCGACGGGGGAATGGG
>JBOGVC010000051.1:0-19081 GCA_050695275.1 Actinomycetota bacterium
GCCGCATCCGTCCGGCCTTCGGCTACGATCGATCGCTCGACGTGCTCCGGGTCGCGAAACGCATCCGGCCGGGACAGGTCACGAAGTCGAACCTGATCCTCGGCATGGGCGAGCGGACCGACGAGATCCCCACGGCGATGCAGGACCTGGTCGACGCCGGGTGCGACATCGTCACGATGGGCCAGTATCTGCAACCAACCCCCCAGCACCTGCCGGTCGACCGTTGGGTGCACCCCGACGAGTTCGCGGCGCACGCGCGAGCAGGCGAGGAGATGGGCATCGCCCACGTGGAGGCCGGGCCGCTGGTGCGCTCGAGCTATCACGCCGGTCGTCAGTACGAGCGTGCGCGCGAGCGGGGCTTCGCACGCGCGCTCGACTGAGTGTTTCCCGGGCGCTCCGGATACCCGGCGGGTGATCGTGGAGGAGCCGGCCTGTAAGCCGGATCCTGTGCGCGGGGCTCACGCCCCGCCGGCGACCATCTCTCTCGTCGATGCCGAAGCATCGCCGCCGAGCCGTTCACCGGCTCGGTGCGGCCTACCCGGCAGCTCGGGCGGGCCGCCCTCGAACGCTGCCTGCTTGGCCTTGCTCCGGGTGGGGCTTGCCGAGCCGGCGCGGTCACCCGCGCCGCTGGTGCGCTCTTACCGCACCGTTTCACCCTTACCTCTCCCCAAGAAGATCGAAGAGAGAGGCGGTCTGCTTTCTGCTGCGCCTTCGCGAGGTCACCCCCGCCTGGGTCTCCCCAGCACCCTGCCCTGCGGAGTCCGGACTTTCCTCGACCGCGCGATGCGCGGCCGCGGCCGCCCGGCCGGCTCCTCCGCACCCAGCGTACGCCTAGCGCTCCCCCGCCAGCCACCGGTCGACGCCGAGGTTCGCGAGGGCGTCGGCCGCGGTGTTCCGCTCCCGCGGGACGTGTTCGAAGGTGATCCGCTCGAAACCCGCGGCGAGGCTCCGCGCGCGCCGATGGAGCGGTTGGAGGTGCTCGCTCTTCACGCGATAGCGGCCGGTGAGCTGGTTGATCAGCAACTGGCTGTCCGACCGAAGGGTGACGGTCACCGCCCCCAGCTCCGCCGCGAGCGCGAGCCCCTCGATCACGGCGGTGTACTCAGCGACGTTGTTCGTGGTCTCCCCGATGCCTCGAGCGACCTCACCGAGGATCGTGCCGCGCTCGTCGGTGACCTGCGCGCCGATCCCCGCGGGCCCGGGGTTCCCGCGTGAGGCCCCGTCGCAGGAGACGATCAGATGACCAGGATCCGCCGGCAGTGCTCGCACCTCTTCGGGCCCTCGACGCGCTTGAGCCGGTCGCGGTACACGGACGACAGCTGCTCGTGACAGCCGAGGCACACGCCGTCGACGAGCTCGACCGCGGCGACGCCCTTCTTCTGGGGCCGGAGGTCCTCGTACAGCTCGAGATACTCGGGGTCGACGGCTTCCGCGAGGGCTGCGCGCTTCTCGGTCCGTTCCTTCACCTCGTCCGTGAGCCTCCCGAGCTCCTCCGCGGCGATGCCTCCGACCTCCTCCACCCGCGTTCGCAGCGCCGTGGAGCGCACGTCCGCCTCGCTCTCCTGGGCCTCGAGCTCCTCCCGCAGCTCCATCAGTCCCAGCAGCTCGTCCTCCCGGTCGCTCCGGCGCTTCTTGAGGTTGTCCACCTCGTGGCGGATCGAGTCGAGCTCCCGCGCGTTCGCGACCGAGCCGTCGTACATCCGTCGCTCCTCGGCGGCCGCCTTCTGCGACATCGAATCGATCTCGTGCTCGAAGCGTTGCTGATCGCGGGACAGCTCGTCGAGCTTCAACCGGAGCTCGCCCATCACGCGCTCGGCCTCGTTCGCTTCGGCGAGCGCAGCGGCGACGTCTCCCCCCGCCTCGAGGGCCGCGATCCTCGCCTGGAGCCGGTCGAGCGCGGTGTCGTGCTCTTGGATCTCGAGCAACGGGCGGGCGGGGTCCATGAGCGGGGAAGCCTAGCCGATGCCCTCGGTTCACAGCGCACGCAGCCGATACGCTCGGGACGTGCGCGCAGAAGCGGAAGGGCGGGTGGCCCTCGTGACGGGCGCGGGGAGTCCCACCGGCATCGGCTTCGCGACCGCGAGGATCCTCGGACGCGAGGGAGCGACGCTCGCGATCGCCTCGACCACCGACCGGATCCACGAGCGGGCGGCGGAGCTGAGCGAGGCCGGCTTCCAGGCCGGCGGGTTCGTCGCGGATCTCACGGACCGCGAACAGGTGCGGCGGATGGTCGACGAGGTCGTCGAGCGGTTCACGAGCATCGACATCCTCGTGAACAACGCGGGCATGGTGTCGGTCTCGATGGAGGACGCAGCCGATCGCGTGTTCCTGGAGCTCGATGACGTCGGCTGGGATCAGGTCCTCGCGATGAACCTGGACACCGCCTACAACGTGACGAAGCGGGTCCTCCCCGGCATGGTCGAGCGAGGATGGGGGCGGATCGTGATGGTCTCGTCCGTCACCGGATCGATCGTCACGTACGCCGGCTTGAGCGCGTATTCGGCGGCGAAGGCCGGCATGGACGGACTGATGCGCGGTGTGGCGATCGAGGTCGCCGCACGAGGCGTCACGGTGAACAGCGTGCAGCCCGGTTTCGTGGCGACCGGCTCGCAGACCCCCGAAGAACACGAGATCGGTCATCACACCCCCATCGGACGGTCGGGGACCGCCGAGGAGATCGGCGAGGTGGTCGCGTTCCTCGCGTCGGATCGGGCACGGTACGTCACGGGCCAGACCGTCGTGGTCGACGGCGGCAACGTGATCCAGGAGGCGAAGGGCCCCTAGCGCCCGACGCGGATGGATGGGTCCCGTCGGCGTCGCATCGCGATCGTCGCGATCGCCGCGATCGTGGCGACGGCCTGCATCGCCCTCGGGTTCTGGCAGCTCCGGCGTCTCGCGGATCGTCGGGCGCTGAACGCCGAGATCCGCACAGCCCGATCGGCCTCTCCCTCCATCGTCCGCACCGCGGACGACATCGGGGCGCTCTCGCCGTTCCGACCGGTCGTCGTCGAGGGGACGTACGACATCGAGGACGAGGTGCTCCTGTACGGACGGTCCCTCGACGGTGAACCGGGGCACGTCGTCGTCACGCCGCTCGCGCTCGACGACGGCTCCGGCGTGCTCGTCCTCCGAGGCTGGGTGCCGTTCTCCATCGACAGCGCTCCCGTCGCCGAAGCCGCGCCGGCCGTTCGGGACGTGGTCGTCGAGGGCTGGCTGATCGCGCCGGAGAGCCGAGGACAGAGCCGGCCCGATCGTGACGGCATCGTTCGAACGCTCGACATCTCGGGCATCGGCGAGCGACTCCCGTTCGAGTTGGCCCCGTTCGCGATCCAGCTGCGAACCCAGGACCCGCCCGTCGCGCAGCTCCCGGTGCCGGTCCCCCTTCCTGCACCGTCCGAGGGACCGCATCTGTCGTACGCGATCCAGTGGTTCTGCTTCGCGGCCGTCGCCGTCGTCGGCGCCGCGATCCTGGTGCGGCGGGAGCGCGCTCCTACAGCAGCCCCTTGACCACGAGGCCCGCCACCGCGCTCGCGACGATCACGGGGACGACCCGCCAGCGCAGCCGCCACATGCCCACGAACGCGATCACGGCGACGGCGACGGCGAAGAGATCCACCTCGGTCCAGATCGGGACCGGCAGCTCGCCTCCGAGGAACACCACCGTGCGCACCGACCGGAACAGCGTCACCACGGCGAACGTCACCGCCAGGTTCGCGATCACCCCGACCACCGCGGCCATCACGGTCTGCAGGGCCGACGCGAGCCGCACGTCGCCACGGATCCGCTCGATCGACGGCGCCCCCAGGAACACCCAGAGGAAGCACGGCGCGAACGTCGCCCACACCGCCACCGTCGCTCCGAGGACGCCGGCTACCATCGGCGGCAGCCCGCCCGGATGCTGGTAGGCGCCCACGAACCCAACGAACTCGACGACCATGATCAGCGGTCCGGGCGTGGACTCGGCGAGCCCGAGCCCGACGGCCATCTGGCCCGGCCGCAGCCAGCCGAACACCCCGACGGCCGCCTGATCCACGTACGCCAGCACGGCATAGGCGCCTCCGAACGTGAGGAGCGCCGCCTTCGAGAAGAACCACCCCATGTCGGTGAGCGTCCCGGCCTCCTGACGCCACAATGCGACGAGCGCGATGGGCACCAGCCACGCGGCGAGGCCGACCGCCAACACCGTGAGGCTCCGTCGCACGGTGGGAGCCGGGAGGTCGAGCGATCCGGCCACCGACGCCGAGGCCCGCTCCTCCAGCTCTTTGCCGGCCCCGACCCGGAAGAGCGCCGGCCGGATCCGGCTGCCGACGAACCCGATGGCGACCGCGGCCGCGATCACGACCGGGAACGGGACCTCGAAGACGAAGATCGCCGCGAACGAGCTCACAGCCACGCCCGCCATCAGGCCGTTCGCCAGTGTGGTGCGGCCGAGGCGGACCATCGCGTTCGCCACGATCGCGACGACGGCCGCGGCCAGCCCCGCGAAGGCGCCGGCCACCCAGCGGAGGTCACCGTGCGTCACGAAGAGCAACGAGAGGCCGAGCAGCAGGAAGAAGCTCGGGAGCACGAACGAGATCCCCGCCACGAGGCCGCCGCGCACCCGATGGAGGAGCCACCCCACGTACGTCGCGAGCTGCATCGCCTCCGGGCCGGGCAGCAGCATGCAGAAGCTGAGCGCGTGGAGGAACCGGCCCTCGTCGATCCATCGCCGGCGTTCGACGAGCTCCTGGTGCATCAGCGCGATCTGCCCGGCGGGACCCCCGAAGTTCACGAAGCCGAGCCAGATCCAGAAGCGGGACGCCTCGCGGAACGTGGGCGTCCTCGGCGCCGGATCCGGCGGCCACTCGTCGGGAGGGCGTGCCATCGCGACCGAGGGTACGCTCGCCGAAGCCAGAGGAGCGGCCGGAGGAGGGACAGGAACCGATGCAGCTCACCCCTACCGAGGAGGAGCGCCTGCGGGTCTTCACCGCCGCGCAGCTGGCCCGCTCCACGCTCGCCAAAGGCCTGCCGCTCAACGCGCCCGAGGCGATCGCGCTCGTCTGCGACGAGATGCACGCGGCGGGTCGCGGCGGTGGCTCGTTCGACGAGGTCGTCGCGGCCGGCATCGACGCCGTGGCACCCGAGCAGGTGATGGAGGGCGTGGCCGCGATCGTGCAGGAGGTCCGCGTGGAGGTCCTGCTCGAGGAGGGCACCCGGCTCTTCGTGCTGCGCGAGCCGTTCGGCCCGGCAGGGGACGACGGCCCCGGCGCCATCCGGTTCGCCGACGGCGACGTGGAGCTGGCCGCCGGGCGTGAGCGGATCCACCTGACCGTGACGAACCGCGGCGAGCACCCGATCCGGGTGTCCTCGCACTTCCCGTTCTGGCGTTCGAACGAACACCTGAGGTTCGACCGCGAGGCGGCCAACGGGTTCCGGCTCGACCTGCCCGCGGGCGACTCGCTGCGATGGGCGCCCGGCGAGACGCACGAGGTGGACCTCGTCCGGTACGGAGGGACGGGGGCTCCGTCGGGTGCCTGAGCGGTACTCGCGCGCCGAGCACGCGACACGCCACGGTCCGACCGCCGGCGATCGCGTCCGGCTGGGCGACACCGACCTCTGGATCCGGATCGAGCGCGACCTCACGGACCCGGCCGATCAGGCCCTCTGGGGCTACGCGAAGAACTGGCGCTCGGGGATGGTCCAGCACGATCGCGCGACCACCGAGAGCGAGCTCGACACGATCGTCGCGAGCGCGGTCGTGCTGGACCCCCTCCTCGGCGTCCTCAAGGCGGACATCGGCATCAAGGACGGCCGGATCGCCGGGATCGGGAGGGCGGGCAACCCGGACATCACCGACGGTGTCGATCTCACGATCGGTCCGAACACGTGGCCGGTCCCCTGCCACGGGCTGATCGCGACGCCGGGTGCCGTCGACTCGCACGTGCATCTGCTCTCCCCGCGGCTCGTCCCGGTGGCGCTGTCGGCCGGCGTCACCACGCTGATCACCGCGGGGTTCGAGGAGCCGCCGTGGCGGATGCTCCGCACGCTGGAGGCCTTCGAGCAGCTCCCGGTGAACATCGGGCTCCAGCCGTCGGCGCGGACCGGCGTCCCCGGGCAGCTCGACGTCGCGATCGAGGCGGGGGCCGTCGGTCTCAAGATCCACGAGGACTGGGGCGCCTACCCGGAGGTGATCGACGAGGTGCTCCGCGTCGCGGACGCCTACAACGTCCAGGTGTGCCTCCACACGGACGGGCTCAACGAGTCGTGCGAGCTCGCGGATACGGTCGACGCGATCGCCGGCCGGGCGATCCACGCCTATCACGTCGAGGGGTCCGGCGGCGGCCACATCCCGGACCTGATCGGGATCGTCCGGGAACCGAACGTCTTCTGCTCGTCGACGACCCCGACGATCCCCTACGGCGCCGCGACCGCGGCCGAGCAACAGGACATGAAGCTCATCGTCCACGAGGGCAACCCGGCGCTCCCCGACGACGTCGTCGCGGCTCGCGAGCTCGTCCATCCCGCCACGATGGAGGCCGAAGGACCGCTGCACGATCTCGGCGCGATCTCGATCGTGAACTCCGACTCGCAGGGGATGGGCCGGATCGGCGAAACCGTGCGGCGGACGTTCCAGCTCGCGCACGCGATGAAAGCGGCGGCGATGCAGACCGAGGGCGGGAACGACCGCGGCGACGACGACCTCGATGACAACGATCGCGTCCTGCGCTACCTGGCGAAGGTGACCGAGGAGCCGGCCCGCGTGCACGGCATCGCGGAGGAGGTGGGCTCGCTCTCCCCCGGACGGCTCGCCGACCTGGTCCTGTGGGAGGCCTCGCACTTCGGGGTCAAGCCCGTCATGGTGTTCAAGGGAGGGGTCGTCGCGTGGACCGCGATCGGCGAGGGCAACGCGAGCGTGCACGGCGCCGAGCCCACCCGGTACGGACCCGATTGGGGTGCGACGGGGCTGGCGCCCGCTCGGGTCTCCACCACGTTCGTGTCCGCGGCCGCGCTCGACGCGGGGATCGCCCGGACGCTCGGCACGCGACGGCGACTCGTCGCCGTCCGCGGGACCCGCGCGATCCGCCGCGACGACCTCGCGCGGAACCGGACCGTCCCGCCGATCGAGGTCTCGGCAGCCGACGGAACGGTGACCCTCGAGGGACGGGTGCTGCGGACCGATCCCGTGACCGAGGTGGCGTTGTCGCGCCGGTACCTGCTCGCCTGAACGATCAGTCGCGGTTCCGCATCGCCTCGGCCGCCATCTCGAAGTACTCCACCAGCGCCCGCTCGATCGGTTCCGGCGGCGCCATCGTCGCGACGGCCGCGCGCATATGGACCAACCACCGGTCCCGCTCGGCGGGGCCCACCGCGAACGGGGCGTGTCGCATCCGCAGCCGTGGGTGACCGCGCTCCTCGTCGTAGGTCGTGGGCCCGCCCCAGTACTGTGCGAGGAAGAGCGTCAGGTGACGCGTGGACGGCGCCAGATCGTCCGGGTAGAGCGGCCGCAGCACCGGATCACCCGCGACCCCTTCGTAGAAGCGCGCCACGAGCTGCTCGAAGAACGGCATGCCCCCGGCGGCGTCGAACACGGTCGTTTCACTCAACACGGACGCGCAGTCTACGGACGGCCGACAGGTCGGCGTCGGCGACCACGCCACCACGGAGCCCCCCTCCAGGACGAACGTGGGATCGGCCGCCCGGAGGTCCTGCACCCAGACGCCCGCCCGATCGCCGATCAGCCCCGCGAACGCGAACGCGCCGCCGTCCGGGGACCACGGTGTCATCGCCTGTGCGAACTGTCCGTAGAACGGGACGTAGTCCCGCAGGAAGGACGGACTTGGCACGAACGCGGGGCCGACGGGCCGTGTGACCTCGCCGTCCCACACCAGCCATCGATGGGCGCCCGTCCCGCCGTCTTCGTCCGGCGTCAGCAGCAGGAGCCGCTCGCCGTCGGGGCTCCACTGGAACGCGAACGTCGGCGATGCGGAGACGGCCTGCGAACGCGCCGTCGACGTGTCGACCACCTCGACCCCGCCCGGTCCGTCGCCGTCGTCCACGCGGTACGCGATCCGCTCCCCTCGGGGATCCACGACGAACTCGATCGAGCCCTCGAACTCGACGAGCTCACGGAGTCCATCTCCCTCGCGCACCACGAGCGTTTGGCGATCGCCATCGGCGGTGGCGTAGAACATCCGCCCGTCGGCCAGCCAGACCGGAGCCTGGAAGATGCCAGGCGCATCGCCGATGTCACGAAGGTCCCCTTCGAGATCCAATCGCCCGAGCGTCTCGTCTCCGACGTGCACGAGCAGCTCGAGGCCGCCCGGAGCCCAGGACAGGTAGAAGGGTCGACCGACCCCCAGCGTCGTCGCGACGGGATCCCCGATCGGGGCGTGTCCCGCGACGCCCATCCCCACGCTGCCCTGGAAGTTCCCGAGGTAGGCGATGCGGGACGAGGTCGGGTCCCATTGCAGGAAGAAGGCCCCGGTGTCCACCGGGAACTCGGTGCGTCGGGACCCGTCCGGTTCGCTGCTGACGATGCGCGAGCGTGCGCCTTGGTCCCCGATCTCGAGCTCGGCCCAGGCGACCGATCGCCCGTCGGGCGACCAGACCGGATGACGAACCTCGACGGTCACCCCGTTGGAGGCGTTCGCCGTCAGACGACGCCGGTCTCGCCCGTCCGCGCCGACGACGACCACGCTGTCGTCGTCCATCAGCACGAGCAGACGCTCTCCCCGGATCGGCCCCGGGCTGGACGACCGTGTCGGCGCGGGCGTCCCCGACGGCTGCGCCGGCCCCTCCTGCGTGCACGCGACCGTCAGCGCCGCCACCCCGATCAGCCCGAGCGCGCGACGCACCCCCACGGTACGAAGGGTACGGCGGAAGGGTTCGCCGAGGGCCGTGCGATACTCGGTCCGTGCCCTCCGAGCTCACGACGGAGTACCTGCGTGCCCTCGCCGACCTGCCGCACGACCGACCGGCGGCGCTCGCGGCACTGGAGACGTGCTTCAGGAACGGGGAGACCCCGGGGTCGCTCGACGGCCTGATGGCGGGCCGCGTCCTCACCACCACCGTCGGCTACGGCCTGGACCCCATCGTGGTCGGGCTCGCGCGTGCGTGGATGCCGTGGAAGGGGAAGACGTTCGACCCCGAGGCGAAGGAGGGGCGCAACGCGTTCTCGACGTCCTTCCGCCTGGTCCAGCGGATCCTCTGGCCCGGCTACGACCTCGACTGGCCGCTCGGCGAACGCCGGTACGCCACGTTCCCGTTCACCACCTGGGACGGCCCCAGCGCCCACACCCCCGGCGGTGCCGACGTCCTGAAGATCGACTACGAGCACCCGCAGAGCCCGTGGATGGTTCGAGACATCCTCGACGAGCTCGTCGGGATCGACGACGAGCTCTTCCTGGGCCAGGCGCTCCTCCGCATCCGCGGACGACTCCACCGGGTCGCCTGGTTCGAGCTTCGCCGCTAGGTGGCCGGACCGGGACCGCGTCGCATCCGGGGCGGGTACCCCGTGCGGGAGGCATCGAAGATCGGCATCCCGCGCTCCCCTGACACGCGTCGGAGGAAGGAGTCCTCGCGCAGCGGGAACCGGCGCCACTCGCCCGCTCCGTCAACCAGCACGACCGATCGCGGGCTGACCACGGTCTCGGGCTCGACGTAGGCCTCGACGCCGGAGTGGGTGTTCAGGAACTCCTCCATCTCTTTCTCTGGCGCCTTCTCCGGCCCCTCGTGTCGTGCGAAGGCGCCGGGCGAGCTCCGGCGACGCCGCTTCAGGCCCTCGATCCTGCCGTCGAACTCGTAGCCGCCGACCCGAGAGCTGCCTCGTCGAGCGGGGCGCCGTGCGGCCGCCGCCTTGGCCCAGGAGAAGACCCACCTCGCGAGTGCAACGACCAGGACGACGAGCAGGACCAGCGGTAGCGCACGGATCACGCAAGCACGATAGCCTGTGCCTGCCTCGCCAGAGGATGGGATCCCCAGAGGGTGCGAGCCGTGCGGAGGAGGAGAGCATGACCGACAGCGTCTACCGGGTCACCGAGGTCATCGGGACGAGCTCCACGTCGTGGGAGGAGGCCGCGAAGAACGCTGTCGAGACGGCGGCCACCACGCTCCGCGACCTGCGTGTCGGCGAGGTCGTGAAGTTCGACGTCACGATCGAGAACGGCAAGGTGACCAGCTACCGGGCACGCGTGAACATCTCGTTCAAGTACGAGTCGAGCTGATCCTTGGAAGGCTCTGCGATGGACATCTCCCTGCTGCGCGAAGAGATCGAGAAGCTCGTCCTGCTCGAAGAGGTCGCCGAGCGCCGTCAGAAGATGATCGAGGAGCAACTCGATCTCGCCAATAAGGCGGGACTCACCGCGGAGGAGATCCGGAACGAGCTCGGGCTGTCGAAGGAGTCGATCCGCAGGCTGCTCGATCAGAAGACGCCCGACCTCGCGGAGCGGCTCGGGATCTCCCAGGAATCGGCCGAGAACCTCTCCGAGTCGATCGGCTGATCACAACCGCCCCCCGCTGGATCTGTCCGTAGGCCACTGATCCATCGTTGAGGAACGGTGTCCGGGCTCGTTCCGAGCGTCCCTAGGTCGAAAGCCTCGGACCCGACCGGCCGGGCCACCCCCCGTATTGGCCGAGGGACGGATGAATCACTGTCCCCCATCCGGCTACCGTCGTGCCATCCCGCGCCCTACAGCGGCGCGCGGGGATGCCGTCCCGGATCCGCCGCTCGGAGGCAGCGAACATGGCAGGTTCACCAGGAGGCCCGCTCCCCATCGAGTTCCGGACGCTTCGGGTCGGGATGCGGGTCACCCTTCTCGCCCCGCTCGCCGCTGCCGCGATGTTCGTCCTCGCCACGCGCGCTCGACTCGACCTCGGCGGGTACGGCTTGGCGCTCACCGGGCTGGCCGTGGCGGCGGCCCTCGCGACGCTGCTCCCGTGGGATCGGCTCCTGGCCACGCGCGGAGGCATGCGCCTCCTGGCGGCGTGGGCCGTGACGGCCCTCGGGATGGTCACGGTCGGGGTGTGGGCCACGGGAGGGGCGCGTTCACCGCTCGTCCTGCTGTACGCGCTCACCACCGTGTTCTTCGCGGTGGCCTTCTCGCCCCGCGGGCAGGTGGCGCTGCTCGGGATGACGCTCATCGCCTACGGCCTCGCCCTCCGTGCGGCCGACCAGGGACCGCTGCCGTTGATCGTCCTCTCGGTCCTGACGTTCTTGGCCGGGTTCCTCGTCCAGGAGATCCGCATCCAGGTCCGGGCGGCCTGGGATGCCCGCGCGGAGGCGGATCGTCGATGGGCCCTCCTGGCGACCGTCTCGGCCGCGGCGCGCGACATGAGCAGCTCGACCGTGGACGCCGATCAGGTCCTCGAGACCACGATCGAAGCGGTCGGAGGGCTGGGCTTCCCGTTCGCACGCATCTTCGTGCGCGAAGGCGACGATTGGCACACGGTGCCGGGGGTTCCCGCCCCGGAGAGCACCGTCCCCGAGGTCGTCCGTACGACAGCGGAGAGCGGTGCCTTCGCCGTGTTCCGGGGACGGGCGATCGGCCTCCCCTTGTTCGGCGCCGCGGTGCCGATCCCGGTGAGCGACGGTGTGGCGGCCGTCCTCGTCGTCGGGACCGAGATCGCTCCCGGTCCCTCCCCCCAGGACGTCGAGGTGTTCCGGATGCTGTCGTCGCAGGCGAGCTTGGCGCTCGAGAACGTGCGGCGGTTCGAGGAACAGCGCCAGGTCATCGAGCGGCTCGCGGACCTCGACCGTATGAAGAACGACTTCCTCTCGACGGTCTCCCACGAGCTCCGCACGCCCCTCACCGTCATCACGGGGATGGGCAAGACGCTCGAGCACCAATGGCAGACGATCGACGACGAGATCCGCGCGGATTTCCTGACCCGCTTGAACGCGAACGCCGCGACCCTCGACCACGTGATCGCGCAGCTCCTTGACTTCTCCAAGCTCGAAGCCGGCCAGCTCCGCCCGGACGCTCGGGAGATCGATCTGTCGAGGCTGCTCCCGGCGGTCGTCGACCGCCTGAGCACGCTCCTGTCCGGACATCACGTGGAGCTGGACGTTCCGTCCGGGCTGTGCACACACGCCGACCCCGGTCTGATCGAACGCATCGTCGAGAACCTCTTGTCGAACGCTTCGAAGTACACACCCGCGGGGAGCCGGGTGATCGTCAGCGCGCGGGACGAGGGGCCCGATGTGATCGTGGCGGTGAGCGACGACGGCCCCGGTATCCCGGAGAGCGAGGTCGCCCGGATCGGTGAGCGCTTCTTCCGCGGTGGGGACGTACACACGCGGTCCACCCGTGGCACGGGCCTCGGACTCGCGGTGGTCTCGGAGATCCTCCAGCTCCACGGGTCCCGTCTCGACGTGGAGAGTCGAGTGGGAGAGGGATCGCGGTTCTCCTTCCGCCTGGCGAAGGATCCCCAGATCGTCACGCAACTCGCGCAGCGCCGTCGCGAACCGCACGTGGTTGCGATGCCGACGGAAACCCGTCCCCTCGAGACGCCGACCCTCGGACTCCGAGGCGAGCGATTCGAGACCGTCATGACCGCGGCGACGACCGGGGTCGAGTGGGCGATCGGCCTGCTGTACCGGGAGTTCCATCCTGCCGTCCTGCGCTACCTGCGAGCCCGGGGCGCACGCGCGCCCGAAGCCGCGGCGGAGCAGGTGTGGATCCAGGTCGCCCAGGGTCTCCAGGACTTCTCGGGCGACGAGCTCGGGTTCCGGCGCTGGCTGTTCGACCTCGCCCGCAGCTCGCTCGAGGCGGGAGATCGTGTCGTGGACCCCATCGAGCTCGAGGAGCGAACCCGCGAGCCGATGTCCGACGCGCTGTCGAAGGTGGCGGCGCTGCCATCGGATCACGCCGACGTGTTGCTGCTCCGGGCGCTGGGGCATCTCGACGTGAACGACGTGGCATCCCTCACGGGACAGGACACGGGAGCCGTGCGACTCCTCGAGATGGATGCCCTGCGACTCCTGCGTGACGCCGATGAGACCGATGAGGCCGAGACCGCGGAGGTGGGCTGATGCGCGAGCCTCGGCGGCACGACGACGGCAAGTCGTTCCTGCGCGCCATGGTGCGCAAGCCCGAGGGCCAGCTGATCGACCTGGACGCGCTCCTCAGGGAGGTCGGTTCGCGGCCCCTCCCGTCCGAGCTCTGGGCGGAGCATGCCACCGTGGCGTCGATGGCCGCGGAGGTTCGCGCCGCGCGCCGGAACTTGGACGAGCCGGTTCGACGCCGGACCGTGCACCGTCCCGTGACCCGTGCGGCGGTCGCGGCTGCCACGATCGTGATCACGGCGGGCAGCAGTCTCGCGGTGACGGGGCATCTCCCGGAGGGCGCTCGCGATTTCGCGTCGGAGGCATTCGCGATGTTCGTGCCGGCGCGCGAGCGCCTGTGGGCGGCGTCCGATCCCGCGTCTCCGGGGACGGATCAGCCGTTCGCGACGCTCGACCAGGGTCTGACCGGAGGCGATCCGCTCGCGGATGACCACGTGGAGCCGTCCGACGAGGGACAGACCGGGGTCGGCGGACAGATCGGGCGAGGGAGCGGCGGAACGATCGGCGGCAGCGCCGGCGAGCCCGGAAGGGTGGGCGAGGACACGGATGGGGAGGTCGGGATCGGCGACGGGACCGCCGGCAGTGGTAACGAGGATGGGAGCGGTGAGGACGGCACCGCCACCGGTGCCGGCGGGGACGCCGGTACCGGTGGAGGTGGGAGTGTCGATGCCGATGACAACGGCGGCGGCGGGCCCGGCAACAGCGGGAGCGGCGCAGGCAACGGCGGTGCCGAGGATGGTGGCGGTGGCAACGCCGGCAACGGCGGAGGGGCTGGCAACGGCGGTGGCAACGGGAACGGTGGGAACGGCGGGAACGGCGGGAACGGCGGGAACGGCGGCGGTGGCAACGAGGACCCCGGAGAGAGCGATCACGGAGATGGTGACCCCGGAGATGGAGACTCTGGAGACGACGATCCCGGAGATGTGGATCCAGGCGACGGGGATCCGGGCGACGACGAACCAGGGGACGATGATCCGGGTGAAGGTGGGTCACCCGAAGATCCAGGCAACGGGGGCGGCGGCGGAGCTCCCGAGGGCCCAGGGAACGGCAACGGGGGCGGCACCGGCAACGGGGGCGGCAACGGCGGCGGAGCTCCCGAGGACCCAGGGAACGGCAACGGGGGCGGACCGCCCGAAGATCCGGGCAACGGCAACGGCAACGGCAACGGCAACGGGGGCGGCAACGGCGGTGGAGCTCCTGAGGACCCAGGGACCCCCGAGAACGACAACGGCGGCGGGAACGGCGGCGGGGCTCCCGAAGACCCAGGCAACGGCAACGGCAACGGCAAGAACCGCTAGCGGCAGCGAGTCCCGACGCTCATCAGCCCAACCGCTGCACCGCCCGCTTCGGCTTCACGCCTCGATCACCATGAGGAGAACCGCCGTGTAGTGGCACGCGGCGGCGGCAGCCGTCGCTGCGTGCCAGACCTCGTGGTAGCCGAACGTGCGTGGGAAGAGCCTGGGTTTGTGCGTCGCCAGGACGAGCGCTCCCAGCGAGTAGAGGAGTCCTCCTACCACGGTCAGGATGATCGGGGCGGGTCCCAGCGTGCGCACGAATCGCGGGAACGCGATCACCGCCGCCCACCCGAGGCCCAGGTACATGAACCCCGAGAGGACGTGCAGGTCGACCCGATACAGCTTCACCAGGATCCCGAGTCCGGCGCCGACCCAGACCGCGGCGAGCATCCACACCCGCCAGGATCCCTCCAGAGCGAGCACGCAGTACGGCGTGTAGGTCCCCGCGATCAGCAAGAAGATCGCCGCGTGGTCGCGCCGCTGCCATCGAGTGAACTCCGCCGCCGACCAGGTTCCGAGGTGGTAGGTCGAGCTGACCCAGAAGACCGTGACGAGGCTGGCGGAGTAGATGGCGACCGCCACACGCGCGGATGCCGACGGTGCCAGCACCAGCAGGACGAGACTGGCCGGCACCGCCACGAGGAACGACACCCGATGGATCCAGCCACGAGCCCGCGGCGACCTCCGCTCCTCGACGGCGGGAGCCGCCGGATCCGTGGGGGTGCTCACGCCAGAACTACTACCTCACGGAGAGGCCTCCGCCCATCCGGATGCGAAGACCGACCGGAGACGTGTCAGGAAACGCCGGCTTCGTCGAACGTCCGGGCTTCCTCGATGGTGCCGTCGTCGTGGACGATGACGACTTCGGACGGCACAGACTCCTGCGCTCGCCGGATAGCCGCGCTCACCGCCAAGTCCATCGTGTCCAGGGGTGGGGTCGATTTCTTCCCTTCCCGCACGATCCACCGATCGCCCTCGGGAACGACCTCGAACCGAGTTCTCGCCATGACAGCTCCCTCCCTCGGCGTCGTTTCCGCCTTACCCCGCGGTCCCGCGGGGTAACCACGGCTGGGGAACCTCAGCCGGTATCGAGGAACTCGTCGTGGTCTGGGAGTGGCGCGGCTCGCTCGGGACCACCGCGGTAGCGGGAGCCGTCGGCCCGGAACCATCGAACCCTCCCGTCTTCGGATCGTTCGACCGTCCATCCGTGCTCGTGGAGGAGCCGGTGATGGAACCCGCAGATGAGCAGCAGGTTGCTGAGATCGGTGGCGCCTCCACGTGACCACCACACGATGTGATGCGCGTTGGCGAACACCGTCGAACCGCACCCGGGGAACCGGCACCCTCGGTCGCGATGGCGGAGCTGGCGGATCATCGAGGCGGAGGGCTCCCGTCTCGTGCGACCCAGCGAGATCGCGTCGCCGGCCTCGTTCTCAGCGACGACCTGGACCCGAGCGTCGCACGCGAGACGCTGAAGCGCTTCGGGCGGCAAGACCGCTCCGTGCTCGGTCTCCGCGTTGCGCCGTCCCGCCAGGGCGTCGAGCGACGCGTGGACCACAACGGTCGCCCGGTCCGTGTCGGCGTCGGCCGCGATGCGCTGGGAACACAACGCCACCAGGGCATCTGCGCGACGGCCTTCGATGAGGATCCCCTCGGCTTCGGCCGGCATGTGCGGGATCTGATCGACGACCCTCTCGAGTGCTTTCGCGACGATCGCACCCTGCGCGGACGGCATGCGTGCCTCGAGACCGAACCGGCGTCCACCGTCTTCGTACCAGTACCGCAAGGAACGGCTCCGCTCGAACTCCGTGGTCTCGTCCAGCGCAGCGCGCACCTCGAGGTCCGCGCGACGACGGATCGTGGCGCATGTGGCATCGCTCGCCCAGCCGATCAGCTCACCCTCGGTCTCGGCCGTGGCGAACCGGCACAGCTCAACCACCTTGTCGATGCCGAGCACGCCGTTCTCGAGCGCGTCGGCGATCCCCGGCAGGTCGTGGAGCGCCGCTGCGGCCTTGATCCACCGATCGGCCTTCCACCACGACATGCCGTAGCGGATGGAGACCCAGTGCGCCACGTCTCGGGCCCCAGAGTCCTGCCATGCCCGCCGGCGATCGACCTCGGCGATGACGCCGAGCAACGCCACCTGGGCTGCGGCGATGTGGCGGTTCAGCGCATCGGCGACGCCGATCAGCCCGTCGTCATCGAGATCTGCGCTCGCGAAGGACCCGTACATATGTTCGAGCGTATGAGGAGGCCCATCACCGCGCAGTGATCCACCTCACATCTGGCGAGATCTTTCGGGCGGGCGGGCTCAGGAAAGAAGGTCGGAGGCGGTGAGCTGCTCCGTCAGGAGCCGGGTGAAGTTCCCGGGCGCACGATCGGCGAAGTCCCGACAGAGGCGCCGACCATCCGGATAGGCCGACACGTAGGCGCGGGATGACGGATCGGTGAGGAACGCCACGGTGCGTGCCGCCCGCTCGTTCGATTCGAGTGCCCACTCGCGCAGGTACCCCTCCGCATCGTCCGTGGACGCGCCGTCCTCGTGGAGCATGAAGGCGGCGTTCACGGCGGGCGCGTACAGGGCGAGCTCCGCTTCGTGGACCGCGTGCGCTTCGACCGGGTCGAACCCGAGATCGATGTCCGCAAGAACGTCCGCGACGACCGCGAACGGCTCACGACCGAGCGCCTGATCCAAGGCGATCGTAGCGATGCCTTCGGAGACGAGGGACTCGGGGGCGGAGATCGCGATGCACGTCTCCAGCCGGCCGAGGCCTCGATAGAGGTGGGCCTCCTTCGCCACCCGCTCCGTGTGATGTCCGGGATACGTCTCGTGGGCGGCGAGCGACACGAGGAGCACGACGGAGACCGGGAGGTCGGTATTGACCTCGACGCGGCTGTGGTGCCCACCCTCGTACCGGTTGTAGGCGATCCACGGCACGTCCGAGACGAGCTCGTACGTCACCGACTCCTCGGCGGGCATCGGCGCGATCGCGTGCGCCCGGGGACCCAGGACCTGCTGCAGGCGCTCGAGCGCGGGGACGAGCTTCTCGCGTGGGACCGCGTTGTTCACATCCCAGGCGTTGTATCGCTCACGGAGGGCGCCGTTCCCGGGAAGGGCTGCGTCCAGCCGTCCGTGGATCTCTCGCAGAAGGCTCGTGTCGGTCCGTGTGGGACGCACACCGAGGCATCGTTCGACCTCGTCGGCCCAGGTGATGTCCTCACCGGCCAGGCGTGCGGTGACGCATACGAGGGCGTCGAGCTGGCCACGCAACCATCGCCGACGGTCCTCGGAGAGGTCGGCGTCGCCGAGACCGTCGAGGAGGAGCTGCGCCTCCTCTCGGAGCTCGTTCGGGTCGACCGGTTCCTCGGCATCGACCGTTCGCTCCATCTCCGAAGGGCCGATGAACGCGTCGACGAACCCGTCGAGATGACGGCCCACTCGCAGGCAGAGCCACACGTATCTCTCGGGGATCTCCACGGCGGTCACCCTAGATGAGGACCGTGCCGCTACCGACCGATCTCCCCCACCCACTCCCGGAGTCGTGGGACGTGTTCGGCGTAATGCTCGGGACCCGACTTCCGGATCCAGCGATCGGCTTCGGGCGATCCCTCCGGGAGTGAGCGCCACGCCCGCAGCATCCGGCTGCGAGCCGTGAAGGCTTGCGCTCGCACATCGTGGAACGCGACACCGCGCATCGAAGCGTAGAACTGCGCATTCATCTCGTCGATGTCGATCTCTTCGGGTCGATACGTTCCGGATCGGAGCCGTTCCAGAACGACGCCCGCCTCAGCAAGCCAGCTGCCGATGTGCGCGACGAGATCCTTCGCGGACCACCCCTCGGCGAAGTAGCCGGGCTCCTCCACCATGTCGGCCGGCATCGAGTCGATGAGATCGTGGAGCTCCGTCCAGAGACGGTCCTCCTCGGCGATCAATCCCAGGTCCAGCCCCGACTGCGACACGCCAACAGTATGAAGGGCGGATCCGCTGACGAAGTCGCTCGCGCCGCCTTGGAGAGCGGTGGGGTGTCGCCTCGGCCGGCTGGTCGTGCCTAGAGCCAGCGCCTCCGCTTGAACAATGCGTAGAGGCCGGCGCACGTTGCGGCCATGAGCAAGAGCGCGAACGGGTAGCCGAAGACCCAGTCGAGCTCGGGCAGGTGTACGAAGTTCATGCCGTAGATGGTCCCGATCAGGGTGGGTGCGAACAGGATCGCGGCCCACGCGGAGATCTTCTTAACCTGCTCGTTCTGGGCGTAGCTGGCCTGGGTGAGCTGCCCAACTTCCTCGTTCTGGGCCTGGGTGGCAAGGGTGGCGCGGAGGGCGAGGACTGTCTGATAGAAGTCGATCACACCTTGGAGGTACTCCTTCTCGCCGTGCGCGACGCTGCGGACCCGCTCGAACTGGTCCGCCATGTCGACCACCAACTTTCGCCCGTCGGGCGGAACGCGCGAAAGCGTGGCCATCCGCCCGTAGACCGCGGCGCTCAACGCCGCCATGGTGCGTACCGTGAGCAGCCCGTGGCGGGCCTGGAAGAGCTCGTTCACGAACTGCTCCGGATCGCCGAGCTCGCCGCCAGTGACCTGCTGTTCCAGCCGCCACACGTCCTTGGTCGCCGTCTCCACAAAGTCCTCCTGGTGGCGAGCCAAGGCCGTCACGATCGCGTAGGACAGCTCGAACGCGCTGGCCGGGCGCAGGCGCCCCGCCTCGATTCGCGCCAGCACCGCGTGGGTCTCCCGCACCGCCACTC
>JBOGVC010000052.1:0-9845 GCA_050695275.1 Actinomycetota bacterium
TCGAACTCCGGCGTCACGACGAACTCCGTGCTCAGGTGGCCGTAGGGATCGACCGCGACGTCGTCGGCGGGCTGCTCCACGACCCACGGCATCGCACCGCCCTGGACGCCACCGAAGTTCATGTCGGGCTTGTAGTAGATGCCCCAGAGCTCCTCGCTCACGATGGATCCGTCCATGTCGTCGATCAGCGGCGCGTCCGTGTCGACGTGCACGACCGGCGGCATGTTGCCCTCGTTGTCGAGGAGGTAGCTCGGATCGACGCCGAGCGTGCCCTCCTGCAGACACCAGTAGGTCCACATCGGTCGCTCGTAGACGTTCCCGTCTCGCCCCTTCACGTCCACCACGCCGGGCAGGTCGAGCATGTGCCAGAAGTCGCGGACCCAGGGGCCGGCCGCGACCACGACCTGCTCGCAGGCGATCGCGCCCCGATCGGTCTCGACGGCGGCGACCGCTCCCCCGTCGACCCGGAACCCGGTCACCGAGACCGGCGCGTGCAGCGCGACGCCGAGGTCCTCGCTCTTGGAGCGTAGCCCCCGCATCGAGGGCATGTTCTCCGCGTAGCCACCCTTCTTCTCGTGCAGGACGGCAGTGATGTTCTTCGCCTGCCAGTCGGAGAAGATCGACTCCATGTAGGAGCGGCAGTCGTCCTCACCCTCGATCAGCTCCGAGGTATAGCCGATCGCCTTCTGCTGCTCGTAGATCTGCGCGACGTCGGCCCGCATCACTTCGGGGGCGATCTGCAGGTAGCCGATCGGGTGGTAGTGGAAGGCCTCGGGGTCCGACTCCCAGACCTGCACCGAGTGCGCCATCAGCTCGCGCATCGCCGGCTGGAAGTAGTTGTTGCGGATCACACCGCAGGCGATCCCGGACGGTCCCGCACCGATCCCGGTCTTGTCGAGGATCACGATGTCGCCGCCGTCGCCCTCGCCGCGGGCCTCGAGCTCCTTGGCGAGATGCCAGGCCGTGGAGAGGCCGTGGATACCGGCGCCGATCACCACGTACCGCGCGCGCTCGGGGAGCTCCACCGTGCGGACCACCTTCCTGTCGGATCGGTCGTATGGGATCGGGGGCGATTCTAGGGTCTCGCGGTACACACGCAGAACAAGGTTCCCTGCGGGTCGGACATGGTCGTCCATCGGCTCCCGCCGTCCGCCGTCTCGTCGATCGTCCACTCGACCGTGGCCCCGAGGCCCCGCAGGCGAGTCACCTCCGCGTCGACGTCGTCGACGCGGAGATCGAGATGGACGGGGTTCTTCCCGGGCCCGATCGCGTCCACCTGCTGGATCACCACGGCGGGCCGAATATCCCCGGCCGGAGGAACGAGCACGACGTAGGGGCCGCGCGCCGAGCGTCGCTCGTAGCCCAGTGCGGCCTGCCAGAACGTCGCTGCCCCGGCGGAGTCCGTCGCGTCGATCGTGACCTCGATCGACGACGTCAGGGGACCCCAACCTCCTCCCGCTCCTCCATCCGCCTGCGTGCGTCGTCGACGAACGCCTCCCAGATGCCCAGCGTCCGCTCGTCGTCCTGCCACTCCTCGTGGAGCTCCCACTGGACACCGAGGACGAACGATGAGGATCCCGGCATCTCCACGGCTTCGATCGTCCCGTGCGGCGCCCAGGCGACGGCCTCCAAACCGGTCCCCAGCTCCTTCACCGCCTGATGGTGGTAGCTGTCGACCTCCGCGTGCTCGCCCAGGTGTGACGCGAGCAGCGAGCCGGGCTTCACGTCGACCGGATGCGTGGGGTGCGGCGGCCGTGGTGCTCCTTCGAGCGTAGCCGCCACCAGCGCTCGCCACTCGTCCCACTTCGCCCCCGGATGATCCGCTCCACCTTCCGGGAACTCCTCCAGGTCCCCGTAGAGCGTCCCGCCCAGGGCCACGTTCAGGACCTGGCATCCGCGGCACACGCCGAGGACGGGCACGTCGTCCTCGACCGCGAGCAGGGCGTAGGACAGGTCGATCTCGTCGAGGAACGGCTGCCCGGGCAGGTGCTTCGGATGGGGCTCGTCCCGGCCGTACCGCCACGCCTCGATGTCTCGCCCGCCGGCCAGGACCAGGCCGTCGATCCGCTCGATCAGCTCGACCCGATCCTCCTCCCGTTCGTAGTACGGGAGGAGGACGGGGAGGGCGCCCGCTGCGAGCAGTGGGCGCCCGTACCCGTAGCCGTAGTAGTCGCCGTAATCGGCGAAGCCCTCCGAGATCGCGATCAATGGGCGGCGGTCCGTCATCGATCGGAGCGCAGCACGTCCTAGTGACCCGCGGGCCGCTCCCAGCCCTCCATCACGGCCGGCTTCCAGTCCGCGCCGACCGTCTCCGAATCCTCGACCCACGGGCCGAGCATCGGCTGCGGGAACTTCGCGTGCTTCGCCTTGAGCTGGATGCCGTAGGAGTTGCCTTCGACGAGGTGCTTCATCAGCACCTTGCGGGCGTACTCGTCCTCCCGCCCGGAGGGGATGTCGAAGTAGATCTTCAGGAACGAGTTCGAATAGCGGTCGAACACCGCGGACACGCCGCCCTCCTCCAGGAGGGTGACGTCCTCGAGCCAGTTCAGATCCTCTCCTGGCGTAAGAGCCTCGAGGTCGATGTCCTCCACGAGCGACCGGTCCTCCTGGTACGGGAACCGCCGGCCGGCCAGCTCCTCGGCGTCGATCCCGATCTTCGTCGACAGATGCGGCTCGTCCATCGTGGCTCCTCTACGTCGGGAACTGCCCGGTGTCGGCCAGGTACTTCTGCATCAGGGTCTTGAGCTCGTCGAGCGTTCCTTGCTCGGTCACGCCCGGGACGTAGTTCGTGCCGGCGAGTGGCACCTTGGCCATCGCCGCCGCCTCGACGGTGAGCGCGCAGAGATCCTCGGGCTCGAGAGAGTGCACGTCGGTCTTCCCACACGCCCGCGCGAGCATCTGGAGCTCCATCGTCATCGCCGTCAGCAGGTTGTAGACGCGGGTCGCGGCGGAGTCGACCTCGAGCCGCTTGCGGAGCTCCGGGTCCTGCGTGGTGATCCCGACCGGGCAGCGGCCCGTGTGGCAGTGGTAGCACTGCCCCGCCGGCACCCCGACCGTCCCCTCGTAGTCGGTGACCCCCGGGATCTCCTTGTTGCAGTTGAGGGCCATCAAGGCGGCGGTCCCGATCGCGACGGCATCGGCACCGAGCGCGATGCACTTCGCGACGTCGGCGCCGTTGCGGATGCCCCCCGCCACGACCAGGTCGACGTCGTCCGCGAGCCCCACGTCCTCCAGCGCCCGGCGAGCCTCGGGGATCGCCGCCATCAGCGGGATGCCCGTCTCCTCGGTGGCGATGTGCGGGCCGGCTCCGGTGGAGCCCTCGGCGCCGTCCAGATAGATGATGTCCGGCCCGCACTTGGCGGCCATCCGGATGTCGTCGTAGACACGCGCGGCTCCCAGCTTCAGCTGGATCGGGATCCGGTAATCGGTCGCCTCTCGGACCTCCTGGACCTTCAGCGACAGGTCGTCGGGCCCGAGCCAGTCGGGGTGCCGCGCCGGGGAACGCTGGTCGATCCCCGCGGGGAGCGATCGCATCTCCGCGACCTGCTCCGTGACCTTCTGGCCCATCAGGTGCCCGCCGAGGCCCACCTTGCACCCCTGGCCGATGAAGAACTCGCAGGCGTCGGCCAGCATCAGGTGGTGCGGGTTGAACCCGTACCGGGACTGGATGTTCTGGTAGTACCACTTCGTCGAGAGGTCGCGCTCCGGCGGGATCATGCCTCCTTCGCCCGAGCACGTGGCGGTCCCGGCCATCGACGCGCCCTTCGCGAGCGCCATCTTCGCCTCGAGCGACAGCGCGCCGAAGGACATCCCCGTGATGTAGATCGGGATGTCCAGCTCGATCGGGTTCTTCGCGAAGCGGGCGCCGAGCACGGTCTTCGTCTCGCACTTCTCGCGGTAGCCCTCGATCACGAAGCGCGTCAGCGTGCCCGGGAGGAACATCAGCTGGTCCCAGTGCGGGATCGTCTTGAACATCGAGAACCCGCGCATGCGGTACCGGCCGAGCTCCGACTTCACGTGGATGTCGTTGATGACCTCCTCCGTGAAGATCGGACTCCGTCCGAGCACGTCCTTGTCGGACGAGACCTCTGCCATCACGTCTCCTCTTCGCTCTTCCCGGTGGCGGGACTCAGATCACGTACTTCTTCTCGCTGGGCTCGAGGTTGTCGTAGTTGTAGAGCATCTTGCCGCACACGAACTTCTGGAACGCGGGCGGGTCCCCGAGCCCGTAGATCCGGAACTTCCGCTCGATCAGCTCGGTGTCGGCGTCGGTCCATTCCCCTTCGACGCAGTCGATCCCGAGCGACTTCACCGTCCCCGCGACGTAGATCGTCCCCTCGTACATCGAGTCGCCCAGGCCGGGGCCGACGTCGCCGAGGATGATCTGGCGCCCTCGTTGCATCATGAACGCCGTCATCGTGCCGGCGTCGCCCCCGACGATGATGGTCCCGCCCTTCTGGTCGATGCCGGTCCGGGCGCCGACGCTCCCCTTGACGATGAGGTCGCCGCCCCGCATGGCGGCGCCGGTGAGGGAGCCCGCGTTCTTCTCGATCACCACGACCCCGGACATCATGTTCTCGCACGAGGACCAGCCGACGCGGCCGGTCACCGTGATCTCCGGACCGTCGTTCAGCCCCAGCCCGAAGTAGCCGAGCGAGCCCTCGAACCGGATCCGGCAGCGCTGCAGGATCCCGACCCCGATCGAATGCTTCGCACCGGGGTTGCGCACCGTGACGTCGCGTGCCCCCTGCTCGTAGATCAGCCAGCGGAGCTCGAGGTTGATCTGGCGGGTGGAGAGATCCGCCGCGTCGAAGCTGGCGCTGGTCCCGCCGACCTCCGAGACTTTGGGGATCTCGGCGTGCGGCTCCGCGAGGCCACGGGCGTCGTAGGTGGTCCGCCTCGTCCCGCTCATCGTGTCCACACGAGCACCTGCCCCTCGTACGGATCGGAGGTCTCGATCTCACGGTTGAGCACGGCCCGGATCGCGATCTCCTCCGACGCCATCGCGACGAACCCGTCGGATTCGTACAGGACGAGGGGCTTCGCGGCCATCTCGTCCTTCGCCACGCCCAGGGCGTCCTTGGTGACGGCCATGTACGTGAAGACGCCGTCGAGGTCCTCCAGGCTCTTGTGCATCGCGTCCTCCAGGGAATCCCCGTCGGACATCTTCTCTGCCAGGTAGACGGCGATGATCTCCGAGTCGCATTCGGACTGGAACCGTTCCCCGTTGGACTCGAGGCGGCGCTTCCACTGGAAGTAGTTCGTCAGCTGCCCGTTGTGCACGACGGCCACGTCGGAGAACGGGTACGCCCAGTACGGGTGCGCTCCGGAGATGTCCACGTCGGACTCCGTCGCCATGCGGACGTGGCCGATCGCATGGGTGCCCGTGAACCCACCCAGGCGATAGAGATCCGACACCTCCTGCGCGTCCCCCAGGTCCTTCACGATCTCCAGGGAGTGCCCGAGGGACAGGATCTCGCACCCGGGGACGTCCTCGAGGTAGTCGGCCAGCGCCTTCATGTCCCCGTCGTAGCGCACGGTCGCCCGGTAGGCGTACTCCGTCTCGCTCTCGACCCGATCCACGGATGCACCGATCTTGTGGAGGCGCGATTCCACCTCGTGCCGGTTCCGGTCCAGACGCTCCTTGAAGTCGAAGTCCCGCGGATCGTTCGCGTCGGCCAGCTTGAAGCGGATCACGACCAGATCGGAGGGCTCTCCGAAGAGTGCGTAGCCGGACGAATCGGGGCCCCGGTGCTTCATCGCCTGGAGCATCTGGGTCATCTCGGTCCCGACGTCGGCCGAGCCGTCACGGTGGATGATGCCTGCGATGCCGCACATGGGAAGAGCGTCGCTCCTTTCCTCGGGCCAGCTCGTTCAGCCGAGACACCTATGGATAGGAATCCTACGGCTCCGCTACGGAAGGATGTCCAGGTACTCGTTGACGTCCCAGTCGCTGACGGTGCCGATGAATCGTTTCCACTCGTCGGTCTTGTAGTGCATGAAGACCCGATACATGTCTCCCGGCAGGGCCGCCTTCACCACCTCGTCCGCCTCGAGCGCCTCCAGCGCCTCCCCCAAGGTCTCCGGGATCCGCTGCACGTCCTTGCCCTCGGCGATCGCCTCGTAGATGTTCCGCTCCTCCGGTGGGCCGGGATCGAGGTTCCTCGACAGCCCGTCCTTCATGGCCACCAGAAGGGCGGCGAAGGACAGGTACGGGTTCACCGCCGAGTCCACCGACCGGTACTCGTACCGGCCGGGGGCCGAGATCCGCAATGCGGTGGTTCGGTTCTGGAACCCCCAGTCGGCGAAGATGGGCGCCCAGAATCCCGCATCCGCGAAGCGCCGGTAGGAGTTCACCGTCGGCGACGTGATGCACGTCAGAGCCCGGAGGTGGTCGAGCACCCCGCCGATCGCGTGGAGGCCGATCTTGCCGGGCACCCGGGGATCGTCGCCGTCGGGCATGAACATGTTCTCCTCGCCCTGCCACAGCGAGATGTTGTGGTGGCATCCGTTCGCGGAGACGCCCATGAACGGCTTGGGCATGAAGCACGCGAACGCGTTCATCTCCCGCCCGACCTGACGGCAGATCTGGCGGTAGGTCGTGAGCCGGTCCGCGGTGGCCTCCGCCTTGTCGAACATGAAGTTCAGCTCGAGCTGTCCGGGCGCGTCCTCGTGGTCGCCCTGGATCATGTCGAGCCCCATCGCGTCGCCGTACTCCATCACCTTGTGGATGATCGGCTGGAGCTCCGAGAACTGGTCGATGTGGTAGCAGTACGGCTTGGTCTTGCCGTCGACAGACGGCGTGCCGTCGGGGTTGGTCTTCAGCCACATCATTTCCGGCTCGGTACCGGCCCGCAGGTGCAGCCCGGTCTCCTCGGTGAACTCGTCGTGGATCCGCCGGAGGTTGCCCCGACAGTCCGACGTCAGGAACGCGCCACCGTCGACCTCCTCCTCGCGGCCCCGGAACAGCGTGCAGAAGACCCTCGCGGTCTTGCGATCCCAGGGGAGCACGCAGAAGGTGTCGACGTCGGGGATGCCGACGAGCTCTCGGGCCTCGGGACCGTACCCGATGTAATTGCCGAGACGGTCGACGAACAGGTTGGCGGTCGACCCGTACACGAGCTGGAACCCCTTGTGAGCGATCGTCTCCCAGTGCTTGGCCGGGATGCCCTTGCCCATGATGCGTCCGGTGACCGAGACGAACTGGTAGTACATGTAGGTCACGCCTTCGGCCTCGATCTGCCGGCGGACTTCCTTGATCGCATCGTCCCGCCCGGACCGCTCCACGAACTGCTCGATGTCGGTGGCCAACTGACGCCTCCCTTCGACGGCCCGCCGCGGGCCGGCTGGGCGCATCCTACGTCGAGTCCCCTGGCCCGCGCCACGCGCCGGTCCCGCGCGGTCGGTGAGCGGGGGGTATCCTCACGCAGCCCCGGAACAGCCGACGGGATCGAACGGGAGGCGAAGCAGTGAAGAGCGGGCTGGAGATCGCGCAGGAGGCCGTCCTTCGGCCGATCACCGACGTCGCGTCGGACGCCGGGATCCTCGAGGACGAGCTCGAACAGTACGGCCGATCGAAGGCGAAGGTGTCCCTCTCGATCCTCGATCGACTGGCCGATCGGCCGGACGGCAAGCTCGTCATCACGACCGCGATCACGCCGACGAAGGCGGGCGAAGGCAAGACCACCACGTCGATCTCGCTCACCCAGGGCATGGGCCGGATCGGCAAGGACGTGATGCTCTGCCTCCGCGAGCCGTCGATGGGGCCCGTCTTCGGGATCAAGGGGGGCGGCAACGGGGGCGGCTACGCCCAGGTCGTCCCGATGGAGGAGATCAACCTCCACTTCAACGGCGACTTCCACGCCGTGCAGGCCGCGCACAACCTCCTGGCCGCCGCTCTCGACGCCTCGATCTACCACGGGAACACGCTCGGGATCGACCCGGTCTCGGTGACCTGGCCGCGGACCCTCGATGTCAACGACCGTGAGCTCCGGTACTCGGTCGTCGGCTTGGGCGGGAAGGCGCACGGCGTCCCTCGTGAGAACCAGTTCGTGATCGTGGCAGCCTCGGAGATCATGGCCGTGCTCGCGCTCTCGAGCGACCTCGCCGACCTCCGCGCGCGCCTCGGCCGCATCGTCGTCGCCTCCACGTACGACGGGACGCCGGTCACGGCCGAGGAGCTGCGGGTCGCCGGAGCGATGGCGGTCGTCATGAAGGAGGCGATCAAGCCGAACCTCGTCCAGACGCTCGAGGGGCAGCCCACGCTGATCCATGCCGGCCCGTTCGGGAACATCGCGCACGCGAACAACTCGATCATCGAGGATCGGATCGCGTTGAAGCTCGCGGACTACGTCGTGACCGAGGCCGGGTTCGCGTCCGACCTCGGATTCCAGAAGTTCTGCGACATCGTCTGCCGGTTCGGCGGCTTCGCTCCCTCCGCCGGCGTCCTGGTCACGACCGTCCGCGCCACGAAGTCCCATGGCGGCATGCCGTTCGACCAGCTCGGCACCGAGGACATCGACGCGCTCCGCCGCGGGATCGACAACCTGGAAGCGCACATCGGCATCGTCCGGGAGTACGGCCTCCCGTGCGTGGTGTCGATCAACGCGTTCCCCACCGACACCGAGAAGGAGATCGAGACGATCCGGGAGCTGGCCGGTGGCGCCGGCGCGGAGACGGTGGTCGTGAACCGTGCCTTCGCGGAGGGAGGCGCAGGCGCGACCGAGCTCGCCGAGGCCGTCGTCGCCGCCTGCGAGCGACCGAGCTCGTTCCATCAGCTCACGCCCGTCGGTGCACCGCTCAAGCAGCAGATCGAGGCCATCGCGACGAAGATCTACGGCGCCGACGGCGTCGACTACCAGGCCCAGGCCGAGAAGGACATCGCCCGGATGGAGCAGCTCGGCTTCGGAGCGATGCCCGTCTGCATGGCCAAGACCCACCTCTCGCTCAGCCACGACCCGTTGCTCCTGAATCGCCCGAAGGGATACCGGCTCCCGGTCCGCGGCGTGGTGCCCAGCGCGGGCGCGGGGTTCGTGGTGGTGCTCTGCGGCGACATGCAACGGATGCCCGGTCTCGGCAAGACGCCCGCGTTCATGCAGGTCGACATGGACGCCGAGGGTCGCACGGTCGGCCTCTTCTAGCGCTCGGCCCCGCGGGGTGACGGAGACATCGGATTCGGCGAGGTGCCTGCATCCCCACGTGATCCGGGTGTCCGCCCCCTGGCTCGGTCCTGAGCCGCGTGGCACGATCGGCTCGTGAGCGCGACCGCGGCCGACGCCGCTCCTTCTCGAACCCTCGGTGACGCGATGGCGGCCCGCCTGCGGGCGGCGGCGATCGTGGCGATCGGCTCGGGCATCGCCGGGGCGATCGTCGGAGGGCTCGGGAGTCGGATCGTGATGCGCCTCGCGGCACTCGCCGCTCCCGAGGTTCGCGGCGCGGTGACCGAGAACGGCGCCGTCGTCGGCGAGATCACACTGGCGGGGACCGTCGCGCTGATGGTCTTCGCCGGGGCCGCGTCCACGGCCATCGGAGCCGGCGCCTTCGTCGTGGCGAAGCCGTGGCTCCCCCGCCGGACCGTTCCGCGCGGATTGGTCTTCGGCGGGTTCCTGCTGGCGACGATGGGCGCCTCGGTGATCGATGCGGGCAACGCCGACTTCGTGATCCTCGGGGATCGCCTCCTCAACGTGGCGATGTTCTCGTCCCTGTTCCTCGCGTTCGGACTGGTTGCCTCCGCGGCGTTCACGACCCTGGAGGCGCGGGTGCCGGTCGCCGCGGCGCTCTCGCCGCGGATGTGGGCTCTCTCCGCGATCTGCGCCCTGCCGCTGATCCCCGGCGTGATCGGTGTG
>JBOGVC010000053.1:0-6548 GCA_050695275.1 Actinomycetota bacterium
CCGTAGAGCTGATCGTGACCCTCGCCCCCGGAGAGCTCGTCCGCGTCGAAATCGCCGAGCAGCTCGTCGTTGCCATCATCGCCGCCCACCAGATCGATCCCCGTACCGCCCGACAGTCGATCCGCACCGAAGCTGCCACGGACGCGGTCGTTCCCTTCATCGCCGCAGGCGACGTCGTTGCCGAGGCCGCCGTTGATCTGATCGGTCCCGCCGAGACCGGCGATCACGTCGTCCCCGGGGGACCCGAGCAGGATGTCATCCCCGGGGGTGCCGGTGATCGTCGCGACCTCCCCGAGACAGGTGACAGGTCCGGCGTGCGCGGCCGGGGAAGTGGTGGCTACCAACGCCATCGCCGCGAGCCCGACGATGAGCCCGAACGTGCTCCTGCGGGTTGCCGACGTCGTCCGTTCGATCGTAGGTGTTGGCACACAGACCTCCTCGGGGGGTTTCATCGACCATTTCAGAACGGCACCGAGTCGTTCAAGTAGCCCATTCGACTTACGCGTTCCACACGAATCGCGATCGGGGGCGGAGCGTGGATCGATGGTGACGAGGGTCGCCGGGCCAGTTGCTCAGGGTCGTTTGCCGTCTCCAGGCGAACCGGCCAAGATGCGCCCGTGAAGGGTGCCGGAACCACCCCAGCTCGCGCTGGGTGGATCGACAACGCGGTGGCACGGCTGGCCCGGATCGGCGCGGATCCCAGGGACGACGGGGATCTGCGTCAGAAGAAGTCGCTCCTCGTGCTTATCGTGGCGCTGATCCTGCCGGTGTCCGGCGTGTGGGGCGGCCTCTACATCGGCTTCGGTTCGTGGGCGGGCATCACCGCGTTCACCTACTTCGCCGTCTCCCTCGGCTCCCTGGTGGTCTTCGCGCGGACCGGCAACTTCCAGTTTTTCCTCGTCATCCAGCTCGTCGACATCCTTCTCTCCCCCACGGCCGGACAGATGTTCGTGGGCGGGTTCCTCCCGTCCGGGGGGGTCGCGTTGTGGGCGATCCTGGCTCCGCTCGGCGCCCTCGTCTTCCTCGAGGTGCGGCGTGCCATCCGCTGGTTCGTCGCCTTCGTGCTGGTTTTCCTCCTCACGGGGATCGCCGGCGAGCTGTTCTTCCGCGACGCGGATTTCCCGACCTGGTTCCCCAGCACGATGCTGGCGTTGAACATCGTCGGTGCCGGGGCGATCTCCTTCACCCTGCTCGCCTCCTTCGCGAAGCAGCGCAACGAGGCGCTGGCGGCGCTCCGCGTCGAGCAGGAGAGAGCCGAGCTCCTCCTCATCAACATCCTGCCCCGCTCGATCGCCGACCGACTGAAGAGCGATCACCAGACGATCGCGGATCATTTCGACGCGGCCTCCATCCTGTTCGCCGACGTCGTCGACTTCACGCCCTTCGCTCAGCGCCTCTCGGCGGCCGCGGTCGTCGGCATCCTCGATCAGCTCTTCTCCCACTTCGACACGCTCGTCGAGCGGCACGGACTCGAGAAGATCAAGACGATCGGCGATGCCTACATGGCCGTCGCGGGCGTGCCGGATCCGAGCCACGATCACGCGCGCAGGGCCGCCCTCCTGGCGCTCGACATGCGCGAGGCGATCGGCACCTCGGCCGTCGGGGGAGGGTCCGGTCTCGAGCTGAGGATCGGCATCAATTCCGGGCCACTGATCGCCGGTGTGATCGGCTCGAAGCGTTTCCTGTACGACCTCTGGGGCGACGCTGTGAATACGGCGAGTCGGATGGAGTCCCACAGCATGCCCGGAGAGATCCAGATCACGCGCGCGACCTACGAGCTCTTGAAGGACGAGTTCGTCTGCAGGCGGCGCGGAACGATCGAGGTCAAGGGCAAGGGCCACATGGAAACCTGGTACCTGGTGGGACCGCGGTGGGACGAGGGCCGAACGGACCCCAGCTCCGACTCGGAGGCGCCGGAGCCGTCTGAGTCTCCTGCGTGAGAACGCGCTCTGGCGGCGGTGGGAGCGTCACTCCGCGGGCTCGAACGCGTAGAGATGTCCGTCCCACGACCCCTGGAACAGGCGTCCGTTCGCAACGACGGGTGGTGCGAAGACGGCGCCGCGGATCGCGTCCCCACTGTTCCACAGCTCCTGGCCGGTCACGGAGTCGAACCCGTAGACGCGCGAATCCCATGCCATGGCGACGTACACCACACCGCCGGCGACGATCGGCGGCGACCCGATCAGGTTGTTCCGCCCCACGGTCTTCTGCCAGGCGAGTCGGATCATGCAGCTCGGCCGGACGTCGAACGCGAGGAGTCCGTGACGATACGCTCCGTCGCTCGAGTCCGACGGATTCGTGACGTAGAGGAGGCCCGTGTCCGGCGAGTAGGCCGGAACTCCCTGCAACTGTTGCACCTCGGCATCGGAGATCTGCAGTCGCTGGGCAGGCCCTTCACTGATGGCCTCCCGTCGGTAGATGAAGAGCTCTCCATCCTTGTTCACCGCAGCGAGCTGGGGCGGACACCCTGGTGCCCGGAACAGCGTGGGGGTGGCACCGAAGTCCGAGTCCACCCCGGTGACGCCCGGATAGTTCGCCGATCGCACCTTCAGACGTCGACTCAGTCGGATCACCTGCTCGGCGAACCCGAAGTGCTCCGGATCCGCCACGGCGTTGCCCGTCGCGACGAAGACGTCACCGGTCGCCGGATCCACGGATGCGCCGCCTGCGCCCCAGATCCCGCCGCCGCTCGGTCCGTCCTCTCCGGTCGGATAGAAGGCGGCGACCCGGCGCGCGGTCCTCGCATCGATGGCGATCACCTTGCCCTTGAAGGGCGGGACGTCGCAGACACCGGCCATGGTCACGTAGAGGAGTCGCCCCGCGAGCGTGAGCGCCCCGAAGACGTGCTCCAGCTCCGGCTCACGGGTCACGGGCACCGGCCACCCGTCTGCGACCGCACCCGTCGCGATATCGAGGGCGAACACCTTGCCCGTGCCTCCGGCCACGTGGACGAGGCCGGCCGCGAGGTCGAGCACCGCCGACCCCGTCACACCGTGCGCGCCATCGGGGAACTCCTCGCAATCCGATCCCACCGACCCGACGTCCCTTCGCCAGACGACGTGGCCGTCACTCGCATCGAGGGCGAAGAAGTCACCCGCCGCCGTTCCCACGAAGACGAGGCTGGTGGACTCCCCCTCGACATCGACGTCCCCGGCGACCACCGGTGGGGCGGTCACCGGTCCGCCGAGATCAGCGCTCCACGAAACCTGCAGCGTGGGGGCGGCATCGACATCCAGCAGGACCTCGCTCGGATCGATCCCGCTGCGCTTGTTGTCGAATCCGAACGTGGTCCAGTCGTACGTGGCGGAAGGCGATGTCGCCGGGGACGGAGTGGCAGAGACCGACGACGGGGAACGAGTGGCGGGGGGATCCGCGACAAGCGGGGTCGAGCATCCAGGCAGGAGGCCGGCCACGAGCACCGCGGCCGTCGCCCATCGGCTCCTCCCTTCACACCGGCTCATGCGTGACCGTAGGCATGATCCCGGCGGAATCGGCCATCCTCCTTGACGAAGACGATGTCCACCTGCGCGAGTGCCCCGTCCAGCGGCCGAACGTGGCCACCGAAGAGGTCGTACGCGACGAACCCCTTGTCCTTCATATAGGCGATCACGTCGTGCAGTTCGGGGCCGTCCTCAACGAACTGGAAGAGCGAGACCTCCAGGATGACGACCTCCGCGTCGGCCAGGCTCCGCGTCGCCCCGGACATCGCTTCGATCTCGCCACCTTGGACGTCGATCTTGATCAGATACGGGCCGGCCAGGTCGTGCTCGTCACTGAGATCGTCGATCGTGACCATCGGGACCTCGCGGGCGACGATCCCCGTCTGCTCGCCCCGCTCACGCAGCAGTGACGACCCCTCGAGGTGCGAGTGCACGAAGATGTCGACGCTCCCACGCTGTCCTCCCGCTGCCGCCACGACGAAGAACGCGCGGTACCGAGACGCCACGTCCTCGAGGACCGGCCGGAACTCCTCCAGAGGTTCGATCAGCAGGAAGGTCGCGTCGGGGAACGCGGCATAGAGGTCGGATGTGCCGTTCCCGACCCCCACGTCCACGACGGTGGCAGGCCGGAACCCGGAGCCGGCGAGGTGGCGGAGTGCCTCTTCCATCGACAGGTGCATCCGATGCGCATGACGGCGGGACACGTCCAACCCCGCGGCAGCGAACAACTTCTTCACCACCTTGCGGGCGGCAGGCCTCCATCCGGTCACGTCAGGCAAGGTAGGTGCTGGCCTGACCGCGCACAACTCCCGAGGGTTCATACTTCGAACGCGGGGACCGAGGTCGGGGACGAACCATCGAAACCGGCCGTGCGAGGTCAGGAGGTCGGCGGCGCGTACGGAACGATCTGACGAGGAGGGGTCGCCTTCCCGAGGGGCCGGCGGCGGCAGGGGGCGTCACGCCCGAGCCCGGGACGGGGCAGCCCCATGGGTGCTGCTCGGTCGTCTCGGCGCCGTGCTCCTGCCGATCGCGATCGTCGGCGGGCTCTTCCTCTGGCCGATCGTGAGCGGAGACCGCCGCTACCCCACCGGGTACGACACCACCAAGTACATCTTCCGAGTGAACGCCGTCATCGCCGACGGCGTCGACTCACTGAACCACATCACGCCGCCCTCTCTGCGCCTCGGCACGAATCCCGAACGGCCGGGCTACCCGGTGATCGCGTCCCTGACGGGGGGTGTCCTGCGCATGGACGCCCTCGGCTTCGCGACGGTGTTCCCGGCGGTCATGGCGGTCGCCATCGCCCTCAGCGCCGGCGCCTTCGCCGTGGTCCTGCTTCGACAGCCTGGGTGGGCCTTCCCTCTCTTCGCGATCGCGACCGGGGCGTCGGTGATGGTGGCGGTCACGGCCGTCGGCGGCGCCGACAACCTGATCATCGACTCGTTCGTGTTGGGGCTATTCGTCTGCTCGCTCGCGTTCGCGGATCGACAGGCGGGATTCACCGGAGCGCTCCTGCTGAGTGCGGGCGCCGCCCTGGTGCACTGGAGCTTCGGGGTGCTCGCACTCGCACTGCTGAGCTTCGTCGCCGTCGTGTTCGTGGTCCCGTCCTTCCGGCACGCCCGGAACGGGGGGTCCTGGTGGGAGACACCCGCTCTCCGGCTCGCCGCGGTCATCGGCGGGAGCGTCGTGGTGGGGACCGCCAGCATGCTCGTCGCGCCGGCACTCCCCGGCAAGATCCCCCACAACACGCCCGAGAAGATCCAGAAGAAGAACGCGATCCGACTCCCGCCGCTACGACTCCCGTTCTGGGCCGTGGCGTCGACGGCCGGTGCGGCCGCATCCTTGTTCGCCTCCGACCAGCGCCGGCGGATGACGACCGTGCTTCTGGTCGGATGGGGTGCGGCCCCGCTCGCGGCGGCCATCCTGTTCCGAGTGGGCTGGAACGTGCCTCCCTACCGATTCGCGGCCTTCGCGCTGGCGCTCCCCATCCTGGCGACGTTGCTCGTCACGGATCTGGGGAGGTTGGTGGCACGCAGGGTGCCGGTCCTCGGCATCCTGGTCTGTGCGTTGTTGGCGGTGGCGCTGGTCGCCTTGGCGACCTCCTGGAGCGCCGACTACTGGTGGAGCCAACCATCCATCCCCGAGGAGCAATTCGACCAGTCCCGCGCGGCCGGCCGGTATCTCACCCCCATCAGCGAGGAGCGCCCCGTCGTCTACATCACCTCACACCCGGAGATCACGCTCCCCGACCACGTGATCCGTGGCGGTGTGCCACCGTCGTTCGTCGATGACGTGTACCTGTTCCCCGGCACGCTGAGGGAGATCCGCTTCCTCCAGGAGGATCCCGAGGGCGAGCTGCTGAGCCCGACGCGCAATCGCCGTACGCTAGCCGCGCGTGAGCTCATCGCCGATGTGCTCCTCCAGGATCCGATCGTGCTGTACCTCAGCGCGTTCAACGGACAGCGGCCGGCCCCCGCGGGTCTCCCGGAAGTACAACCTGGCGTGTTCGTCGTACAGGGGCCGCCCAGCGTCGTCGAGCCGGCTGCTTCGCCCGGATCGGGTGACGTCGTCCTCGACGCGATCGCGCTCACCGCCCTCCTCGCGGCGGTGGGCATCGGCTGGGCCGTCTCGCTGGCACCCGGGGCTCTGCTGGCGCGGGCAGGACTGGCGATGGCGTTCGGCTTGGCCGTCCTTGCCGTCGCCGGCACCGTCGCGAGCAAGCTGGGGTTGCCGCTCCAGGGCGGCGCCGGGACGGCGGTCGTCGTCGTCGCGGCGCTGGGTGGCTGGATCGTGAAGGTCTTCGCTCACCTCCGCAGGAGATCCGGCTCGGACCAGCCGGCTGAGTCGGTCCCGTAACCCGTCGCGGTCGGCCGCGCTCTCAGGGCTCCTGCAGGGCGGCCACGTTCCCCACCGGCTCTCGAACGCCCGTCACGTTGAATGCGGGGATCGGCGTACGGAACCCCTTGAGCGTGAGCTCACCGATGGGCTCCACATCGACGTCTTCCTCGACCTCCGCATGGAGACGCGGGGTGATCAGGACCTGGCCGGCCGCCGCTTCGTCGGCGAGTCGCGCTGCGAGGTTGGTGACCGCTCCGATCGCCGCGTAGT
>JBOGVC010000054.1:0-16062 GCA_050695275.1 Actinomycetota bacterium
CGGGGCGAAGGTACAGGAACAGCATCGTGCCGATCGCAGCGCTGAGCAGCGCCACGTCCGCCGCGATCTCGCGACGGTCCTCCCGGGCGACGTGCTCGCGGAACTCGATCGCCACGGCGATCAGGAACAGCAACCCCACCACCAGGAACGCGAGGTCGTACAGGCCCAGAGCGGGGGGTTCGGGCCCGGGCACCTCGTTGATCAGGAACGTCCCGCTCACGACCGCGATCGCGAGGATCCCGAGGCCGAGCCACGGGGCGCTCCGCCAGGCGTCCTCCCGCCTGCTCCGGAGCAAGATCACGACCGCGGACAACAGACACGAGCCGGCGACGATCGGGAATCGCATGCCGTCGAATGCATCGGAACGATCGCTCGACGCCGCGTACGCGAAAGCAACACCGCCGCCCGCGAGGAGGAGGACGAAGGGCGCGAACCATGGAGCCCTGCGTTGTGTCTGCGTCGACATCGTTCGAGCCACCATGATGGCGTAGGCGGGCCCGCGTCTCCATCACCCGACCGGGGTCACCTGGAGGACCGGCCCTAGGTCGTACGGCGGGTGCCGGCGTAGTTCTTCCTGACTAGGCCGCGCCCAACTCCCGGGGGGCCGTGCCTCCGGCTACTCGATCAGTCGGCGCCGGAGCGCCTCGGCGACGGCCGCCGTGCGGTCCGAGGCCCCGAGCTTCTCGAAGATGTGCTCGAGGTGCGTCTTCACGGTGTCCGGGGAGATGTATAGCCGCTCGGCGATATCCCGATTGGTGTGGCCGAACGCGAGGAGCTGCAGGACCTCGATCTCCCGGGCGGTGAGGGTCTCGGCCCGGCGGTCGCGCTCCTTGGCCTGCGAGAGCTCCTCGGCGAGCGCCACGACCAGCTGCGGGTCGATCACCATGTTGCCGCCGGCGACCAGCCGGACGGTCTTGATCAGGTGCTCGGCATCGCGCGCCTTGAGCACTTATCCCCGGGCGCCGCTCCGCACCGCCTCGACGACGAACTGCCGGTCGTCGTACGCGGTGAGCATGATGACGCCCACCTTCTCGTGCTTCTCCCGGATCTCCCGGGCGGCTTCGAGCCCGTCCATCTCGGGCATCCGGATATCGATCAAGGCGATGTCGGGAACTTCCTTGCCGATCAGCTCCAGGAGCTCCTTGCCGTTCGACGCCTCGCCGACGACCTCGATCCCCTCGGCCATGTCGAGGTATCTGCGGAGCCCTTGCCTCACCAGTGAATGGTCGTCCGCGATGGCAACCCTGATCGTCACGACACCTCCGGTCGGTCGCGTGCTCGGCACATCCTACCCCGGCCACGCTGCCGGGTTCAGAACCGACCGTCTCAGAACAGGTGTCGCCAGTTCACGAAGAGCACCGCACAGAGCACCCAGCCGCCTGCGAGGACGGCGGTCACCAGGGTCCGAGGGAGCGCACGCCCCAGTCCGACGCCGGACAACCCCCAGAGCGCGGGGAACACCACCACGGCGAATCGGGGAGCCGACAGGAGCGGTCGGTCCCAGAAGGGGTCGATGAGCGGGAGCAGGAGGCTCAAGCCTCCGTACGTGATCTCGGAGGCGCGGAGCGCCGGCACGGCGAGGGCCAGGCCGGCGATCGCGATCGACACGAGGACGAGATCCAGCAGCCAGTAGGAGCGGAACGACCACGCGAAGTCGACGGCGTGGGTCAGCGTGACCCACGGCGGTTGGAGCTCGCGGCCCCACAGGGCCTGGGCGTCGAGCGGGGCGAGCCAGTTCCCCTGCGCGAGCCCCCACCACGAGAACCACGCCAGCGGCCCCAGGGAGATCGCGGCCGCGCCCGCCGCACGACCGGCGACCGCCCGGCGGGAGCCGCTGCGGCCGCGCCTGGCCGCGAACGCCTCCACCAGGAGCGCCGGGATCAGCAGGAGCCCGACGCTCCGCGTGAGCGCGGCCAGAGCCCCGGTGACGGCGACGTGTCCCCAGCGATCCCATCGCGCCGCGCGGAACGCGAGGAGCGAGAGGAACAGGAAGAGCGACTCCGTGTACGGCGCGAGGAAGAAGAACGCCGTGGGGAAGATCGCCGCCACCACGATCGCCCTCCGAGCGACGCGCTCACCGAACGCGTCGGCCGTCAATGCGAACAACGCGAGGAGCGCCCCGAGGAACGCGAGGTTCGAGACCAGCAGCGCGGCCATGAGCTCGTCGCCGGGCAGCATCCACGCGACGGCACGGACGGCGAGCGGGTAGAGGGGGAAGAAGGCGGCGCTGGCGTCCTCACCCGACCACCCCTCGTCGGCGAGCCGCAGGTACCACACGGCGTCTTGCCGCTCGGTCGCATCGATCGCGTTGTGCCAGCCCGAGGTGGCCTCCGGTGCGGCTCGTCCCGGCACGTCCACCGGCGGGAGCGGGTCGATCAGGTCGACGGCGATCACGGACACGAGCGACAACCCGATCCTCGCCGCGAGGAAGACGAGGAGGCACGGCCGCACGCCGTCGCGCAGCCGGTGAGGACCGCTCACGCGTGCGCCACCGGTCGCGCACGTTCGGCGCCGCCCTCCGCCGGGAGCCTGCGGCTCGGCTCCCGTACCCACGCGACCACGCACCACACCAGCACGGCGCCGCGGATCACGACGGCGGTCTCGAAGGCCCACGGCGGGAGACCTCCGATCCCGGTGTGGAAACCGAAGAACGAGAACCGCGTCAGGAACACCGCGACATCGGCGGCCTCGAACGCCAGGAATCGTCGGGGGTTGGGGAGGATCAGGACCAGCCAGGGCAGCAGCCACAGGCTGAACTGCGGGGAGTACACCTTCCCCAGGAGCAGGAAGAGGACGAGGAACGGGAACACGAGCTGCCATCGGGGGAAATCGGGTTCGCGACGACGCTTCGTGCGCCAGACCCATGTGCCGACGCCCAGGAGCAACGCCACCGACGCCGCGTTGATCAGCCCGGTCGACGGGCACACGGACAGGTACCGGCAGAGCAGGAGCCACACGCTGTCCCAATCCGCGACCCGGGCGCCGTTGAAGCGGAAGAACTCCCACCATCCGGACAGTGCCGTCGTCACGAACGGCACGTTCACGGCGAGCCAGACGGCCGCGGCCGACCACCACAGCAGGATCGCCCGGTCGGGCAGACGCTCTCGGAGCCGGTCCGCCGCGAACGGGACGAGCAGTAGGCCTGGGAAGAGCTTCGCCGCGGCCCCCAGTCCGATCAGCGCCCCAGCCCCACCGTCCCGGCGTCGGAAGAAGGCGAGCACGGCCCCCGCCGCCAGGGCGACCGCGAGGAGATCCCAGTTCACGAACGCCTGCAGGGCCAGTCCCGGGGCCACCGCGAACCAGAGGGCGCGACCCGGATCGATCAGGTACAGGCACGCGGCCGCCACGGCAGCGCACGCCGACAACAGGATCGCGTTGACCCAGAAGAAGCGGCCAGTGTCGTCACCGGAGATCCATCCGGCCACGCGCATGAAGTACATCGTGAGGACCGGGTACTCGTCGCAATTGAACTCGGACGGGGTGCAGGCGTCCAGGTACGGCAGTCGGCCGCCGGAGAGCTGTTCCGTCCCGAAGAGCGGGACGATGTCCGTGTAGCACGCCAGGTGATACTGGCGGCCGTCCTCCCAATGCCCGTCGGCGCACGGGCTCTTGTGAACGGCGCCGATCAACAGCGTCCCGACGAGGCAGGCGAGCACGAGCCCGAGGGTGATCGGCCGGCCGGCGCGGCGCTCCACAGGCCGCATCGTATCGACGGCCGGCGCGAGGGCCGTGAGGCGCGGTCGGCGGGTGGTGGGGCTCCTGCAGATGACCGTGTGAGCGAACACTCGTAGAGTTCCCGGTCGTGAGGTGCCGACCGTGAAGGGCCTTCCGTGAGGCGGCCGTGAAGTATCGAGTGGAACAACTCGCGACGGCGTGCGAGGTGTCCGTCGACACCGTGCGCTACTACCAGGCGAAGGGGTTGCTCCCGCAGCCCGACAGGGAGGGACGGGTCGCCTGGTACCGACCGGAGCACGTCGACCGGATCCACGAGATCCGGAGCTTGCAGCGGCAGGGGCTCACGCTGGCCGCGATCCGGCGTGTGGTCGACGGCGAGCTCAGCCTCGCGGACGCCGGCCTGGCCGCGGCCGTCACGGCCGAGCGGGCCGAATCGAGCGACGGGGAGGCGCTCTCGCTCGATGCGTTCTCCTCCGCGAGCGGTGTGCCGGCGTCCCTGATCCAGGCGGTGGAGCGTGAGGGGATCCGGATCGGTCACGATGTCGACGGCGAGACCCGCTACACGTCCGGGGATATCGAGCTCGTGCGCACGGCGCTCCGCCTCCTCGAGTTCGGGCTCCCACTGGGTGATCTGCTCGCACTGGCCCGCGACGCGGATCTGGCGATGCGAGGGCTCGCCGAGCGCGCCGTCGAACTGTTCGACGAGCATGTGCGGAAGCCGATCCGGGACACCGCTCCGGGAGCCGAAGCGGCGTCGGCGCGCATGGTCGAGGCGTTCCAGGAGCTGCTCCCGGCCGTGACGCTCCTGGTCTCGCATCACTTCCGCCGGGTGCTCCTCGAGGTCGCGGAGGACCACATCGAGGCTCCGGCGGGCGAGGAGCCGGCAAGCGAGGCGCCGATGGGCGAGGCGCCGGCGAGCGAGGCGCCGATGGGGGAGGCGCCGGTCACGCCTCGGCGCCAAGAGTGAGACGGCGCCCCACGCTGCCCCAGGGCGAGGACAAGGCCCGCGCGGTCCGCCGGCTCTTCGACACGATCAGCCCCCGCTACGACCTCGTGAACCGTGTGATGACGTTCGGGATGGATCGGGGCTGGCGTCGCCGGACGGTCCGGGAGCTGGCGTTGCCGTCCGGATCCCACGTGTTCGACCTCGCGTGTGGAACGGGCGACCTCTGTCGGGAGCTCGCGGCCGCCGGGCATCGCACCGTGGGGTTCGACTTCTCCCACGGGATGCTGCGCGCGGCCCGCACCGACGCACCGCTCGTGGAGGCCGACATCCTCCGGTTGCCGGTGCGAGACGCCGGTGCCGACGGAGCGACCTGTGGGTTCGCTCTGCGCAACGTCGTCTCGCTGACCGACCTGTTCACCGAGCTGGCTCGCGTCGTGCGGCCCGGGGGCCGGATCGCGCTGCTGGAGACGGCCGAACCGGACGGACGGCTGCTGCGACTCGGACATCGCGTGTACTTCCGCCGCGCGGTGCCGGCGATCGGTGGTCTGCTCTCCAACCGGGAGGCGTACTCGTACCTCCCGCGATCGACCGCCTACCTCCCGTCGCCGGAGGAGCTGCTCTCGATCCTGCGCGGAGCCGGGTTCCCCGACGCGCGACGGCTCCGGCTCTCCGGCGGGATCACCCAGCTCCTGGTGGCCACGCGCGGATGAGCACCCCGCTGACGATCCGGAGCAGCCGGCTCGGTCCCGCGTTCGATCTCCTCGCGCTCCACCCGGATGCGTTCGTGTTCGAACGGGCCGGCCTGGGCGTGGCCGCGCTGGTCACGTCCGCACTCGAAGGCGAGGACGTCGCGACCCTCGGACGTGAGGCGCTCGCGCTCCTCCGCGGGCGCGACGACACGGCACCCGACGCGCCGCCGTTCGTCGTGGCCTCCTTCCCGTTCCGCCGATCGGAGATGGCCGAGGTGCTCGTCCCCCGGCGATCGGTCCGGCGGACGGCGCCCGGCGAAACCTGGCTCCTCGACGCAGTAGGTGGCGACGGTGCGACCTTCGAACCGGAGCCCGTTGCGGGACGGTCGCCCCATGACGTCTTCACGGACGTCCAGCTGTCGGAGCACCCCTCCTCCGAGGACTACCGGGAGGCGGTCGCGCGCGCGCGCTCGCGGATCCGCGATGGTGCCCTCCGCAAGGTGGTGCTGGCCCGCACCGTGGGCGTCGACGCGGGCCGGTCGCTCGACCCGCGACGGCTCGCGCACCGGCTGCGAGCGGTGGATCCGGAGGCATTCACGTTCGTGGTGCCACTCTCGGGCGGCGAGGGCGAACCGCGACGCAGCGTCGTCGGCGCGTCGCCGGAGCTGCTCCTGTCACGACGGGGCCGAGAGGTCCGATCGAACCCGCTCGCCGGCTCGGCGCCTCGGTCCGGCGATCCCGCGGAGGACCGGGCGAACGCGGAGGCATTGACCGGCTCCTCGAAGGATCAGGAGGAGCACGCCATCGTCGTCGAGGCCGTCGCCCAGACGCTGCGGCCGTTCTGCACCGAGCTCACCTGGGACCCGGAACCCGTGCTCCGGGAGACGCCGAACGTGTGGCACCTCTCGACGCGTTTCCACGGTGTGTTGACGGACCCGGCTCCGTCGGCGCTCGATCTGGTCGCTGCGTTGCATCCCACCCCGGCGGTCGGGGGGACGCCGCGGGACGCTGCCCTCGACGCGATCTCCGACCTCGAACCGTTCGATCGCGGCAGGTACGCGGGGCCGGTCGGATGGATGGACGCGCACGGCGACGGCGAGTGGGCGATCGCGCTCCGGTGCGCGGAGCTGCGCGGCGATCGCGCGGTCCTGTACGCGGGCGCCGGCATCGTCGCCGGATCCGAGCCCGACGACGAGGTCGACGAGACCGAGCGGAAGTTCCGCGCGTTCCTCGACGCGCTCCGCTGGGGGTAGGGCTAGGACGGGAGCCGTCGGTCCGGTTCCAGCTCGATCACCAGCGGTTGGTCGGGCCTCGTGAATCCTCCGCGTGCGTAGAACGGCCGTGATCGCTCGGTCGGCCAGACGATCACCTCGGAGAACCCCTCCTGTCGGCACCAGTCCGTGATGCGGTCGAGCATCTGCGCCCCGATCCCCGAGTTCCGGTGCTCCGGCTCCACATAGACGTTCGTCAGGTACCCGATCGGGCCGGCGCGCTTGCCGGGCACCGGCACCCGGTGGACCGTGTGCAGCCACATCGATCCCGCGAGGCGGTCGCCCAGCCGCGCGACCCATGCCCGCCAGTCCTCCGAGGCGAGCGCCCGAGCCGCGAAGGTCGCGAAGCGGTCCCGGTAGACCTCGGCCGCCTCCGCCACGGTCCCGTCCTGCTCGGCGTACAGCGCGAAGCGCAGCCGGGCCAGCTCGTCGACGTCGTCGGTCGTGGCGAACCCGATCGACGGGTGCGGCCGGCTCACGAGCCCCCGAGCGCCGCGTCGACGGCCGCCTGCAGCTCCGCCCGGCGCCGCAACCCGAGCTCTGCGTCCACCGCCACCTCCACCACGCGGATCCCGCGACCGGCGCCGGCGGCTCGGTCCAGGGCGGGGAGCAGGTCACTGGCTCGTTCGACCCGCTCGTGGCCGGCGCCGGCCGCTCCGCAGAGCCCGCCGATGTCGACCGCGTGCGGCGTGACGAACAGCTCCCGATGCTCGGGGAGGTCCCGTTGCGGCAGGAGGGAGAACACGTGGCCACCGCCGTTGTGCACGACCACCACGATGAGGTCGACGTCGCGCACGGCGTTCCACAGGACCGCCCCGGCGTCGTGGAGGAAGGAGAGGTCCCCCACGAGCGCGACCACCGGGCCGCGCCGAGCGACCGAGACGCCCAGCGCCGTCGACACGAGCCCGTCGATCCCGCTCGCCCCTCGGTTCGCCATCACCGTGAGGTTGTGTCGCGGGCGCATCGCGAGGTCGAGGTCCCGGATCGGCGTCGAGTTCCCCACGAAGAGGCGCCCGCCGTCCGAGATCCACCCGGCCACATCGCGGGCGATCCTCGGCTCGAACGGCTCGTCCCATCCGTCCATCAGCTCATCCATCGACTCGCGTGCCCGCGCGTCCGCTCGGCTCCACGCGTCGCGCCAGTCATCCGGGGCGGGATCGATCCGGCCGCGCCAGAGATCCTCCGACTGCGTGTGCTCGCCCGGGAGCGCGATGTCGATCCCTCGCTGCATCACCGGGTGTCGTCCGAGCGCCTCGGGCAGCGCACCCGGATCGACGGCCAGCCGCCACGATGCCGATCGGTCGGGATCGGGATCGAGGTGCCATCGATCCGCGACCACGAGCTGCTCGGCCGACGCCACCAGCCGCTGCGTCGACCGACTGGTCGGGTACGCGCCGAACTGGATCACGACCTCGGGGCGACGTGCCTCCGACCAGGGACCCCCGATCAGGATCTGGCCTGCGGCGAGGGCGGTCTCCGGGTCGCGATCGCCGGAGGTCGGTTCCGCGAGGATCGGCCATCCCATCAGACCGGACCAGAAGTGCGACTCGCTCCTGATGTGCTCTGGGAGTCCGCCGACCACGATCACGCCCCGCTTCCCGGAGATCAGCTCGCTGAGCCGATCGGTCTCGTCCGGATCGAGGTCCGCGACCGGGCGTTCGCGTCCTTGCGGCGGCTCCGCTTCCGGGCGCGCAGGCGCGTCGCCGACGCTCGGCGTGAGCGGTTCCTCGAAGGGGCAGTTCAGGTGCGCCGGGCCGATGGGGTCGGTGGCCATCGCCTCGATCGCCTCGCGCGCCGCCTGATGCCACCACGCTTCCTGTCCGGCCGTGGACGGGACCGGCAGGTCGAAGGAGGCGCGGACGTACTCCCCGTAGAGACCCGGTTGCACGATCGTCTGGTTGGCCCCCGTCCCGCGGAGGCGCGGGGGGCGGTCCGCGGTCAGCACCACCAGCGGCACACGCGACTGGGAAGCCTCGACGACCGCGGGTACGAGCTCGGCTGCGGCGGTGCCGCTCGTGCACGCCACGATCGCAGGCCGTCCGGTCGCCTTCGCCGCGCCGAGGGCGAAGAACCCGCCGGACCGTTCGTCGAGCTGGACGTGCACCTGCACCCGCGGATCACGGGCGAGGGCCAGAGCGAGCGGCGTCGATCGCGACCCCGGCGAGAGCGCGGCGTGTCGGACTCCGCCGTCGGCCAGTCCCGCGACGAGCGACGTGGCGCAGGCGAGCGAGATGTCCCCGAGCTCCACGCCGTCCACCTCCTAGGCGGTCCGCGATAGGACCAGCCCGATCGCGAGCAACCCACCGGTCGTCGCGTGGACCGCCGCCGTCCCCGTGAGGACGCCGATCAGCTCGGCGCCGGTCGCCGTCCCCACCTCCTCCATCGGCCGGATCGCGGGGACCCACCCCACGAGACCGACGAGGCCCCACTGCGTGAGGCCGATCCGCACGTCGACCAGGTACGCGAAGACGCCGACCACGATGGTGGCGAACGCCACGACCACGCACGCACGATAGAACGTCCGCGTCCGCGCCACGCCGAGACGGACGGCGAGGGTTCGCTTCCCCGTGACGGCATCGGTCGGGATGTCCCGGAGGTTGTTCGCGACGAGGATCGCCACGGCGAGGAGCCCGAGGACGGACCCGCACCACCAGGCCGCGGCCGGCACCCGCTCGTCCATCACGAACGCGGTCCCGCACGTCGCCATCAACCCGAAGAAGAGGAAGACCATCACCTCACCGAGGCCGAGCCCCGCGTAGGGACGAGGGCCCCCGCTGTAGGCGAACGCCGCCACTAACGCGAGCGCCCCCACGAGGAGGATCAGGACCGGCTCCGTCACCAACGCCAGCGCGAGCCCGGCGAAGCCGGCGGCCCCGATCGCGACGAGCGCGGCGACGAGCACGGCCCTCGGCGAGGCGGCGCCCGACGCGACGAGCCGCGGGGGGCCGAGCCGCCCCGGCGTGTCGACGCCGCGGATCCCGTCGGAGAAGTCGTTCGCGTAGTTCACGCCTACCTGCAGGCCCAGCGCGACGATCAGGGCGGCCGCGAACCGCCACGGGATGAACGAATCCGCCGCCGCGGCGCCGACGAGCACCGGCACCACTCCCGCGCCGAGCGTCCGGGGGCGCGCCCCGGTGACCCAGACGCTCACGGCCGCTTCGGGAACCTCGAGAAGTCCGGGCGTCGCTTCTCCACGTAGGCATCACGGCCTTCCTGCGCCTCTTCCCCCATGTAATAGAGGAGCGTCGCGTCGCCGGCGAGCTGCTGGACGCCGGCGAGCCCATCGATCCCGGCGTGGACGCCCGCCTTCAGCAGACGCAGCGCGAGCGGGGAATGCGCGAGCATCTCCCTCGCCCAGCGCACCGTCTCCTCCTCGAGTTCCTCGAGCGGAACGACGGCGTTCACGAGTCCCCACGAGAGTGCGGTCTCGGCGTCGTACTGGCGGCAGAGGAACCACATCTCCTTCGCGCGCTTCTCGCCGATCTGCCGGGCGAGCAGCCCGATCCCGTACCCGGCGTCGAACGAGCCGACGCGCGGCCCGGTCTGGCCGAAGCGGGCGTTGTCCGCGGCGATCGTGAGGTCGCAGCACAGATGCAGGACGTGGCCACCGCCGATCGCGTAGCCGGCGACCATCGCGATCACTGGCTTGGGCAGGCGGCGGATCTGGATCTGGAGGTCGAGCACGTTGAGGCGTCCGGTGCCCTGCTCGTCGACGTAGCCGTCGTCGCCGCGGACGCCCTGGTCGCCACCGGAGGAGAAGGCGAGGGAGCCCTCGCCGGTGAGGATAACCACCCCGACGGAAGGGTCGTCCCGCGCGAGGTCGAACGCCTGGATCAGCTCCTTCGTGGTGAGCGGTCGGAACGCGTTGCGGACCTCCGGGCGAGCCATCGTGATCTTCGCGATCCCGTCGGCTGTCTCGTACCGGATGTCCGAGAACGTCTGTTCCTCCGGCCGAGATCCACCGGGTTTCCACTCCAAGGCCTGTCGGATCTCACGCGACTCATCCATATGACCGCTGACTCCTAGAGCGCACGCTCGAACGGTTGGGTAGCCTACCCGACGCGCGCCGAGGCAGGGGCCAAGGTCGGAGGAGGTCGTGGGAACAGACGAACTGGTCGTGATCGACCTGCCGCCAGGCCCCGAGTGGGTCGACCTCGTCAACCGACTCTGGCTCGAGGAGGTGCCGTTCCTCCCGCTCGATCACCGGCTCACCGAGGGGGAGCGTCGCGCGATCGTGGCTCGCGCTCGTCCGCACTTCGTGCAGGACCGCGATGGCGAGACGCTCCTGGCCGACGCCGTGCCCGTCACGCCGGGTGTCGCGATCGTGATGCCGACCTCGGGGACGGCGGGGGAACCGAAGCTGGTGGAGCTCCACCGCGTGGCCGTCGTCGTCGCCGTCGGCCGGTCGGCGAAGCGGCTGGGCGCCACCCCGGGCGCCCCGTGGGTCTGCCCACTCACCCCCGCGCACATCGGCGGACTGCTGGTGCTCCTCCGGGGCGCGATCCTCGGCGCTCCGGTGACGATGCACGAGCGGTTCGATCCCGAGCGCCTCGTCCACGACGGCGAGGGCGCCGCGTTCGCGTCGGTGGTGCCGGCGATGGTCCGCCGCCTCGTGGACTCGGACCTCGGACTGCACGGCCTGACGCTCGTGGTGGGGGGCGACGGCATCGAGGACGAGACGGCCGCCCGAGCGCGCGCTCGCGGCGCCACCATCGTCACCACCTACGGCCTCACGGAGACGTGCGGCGGCTTCACGTACGACGGCGTGCCGCTCGACGGCGTGCAGATCCGGAGCGACGCCACCGGAGTGATCGAGGTCTCGGGGTCCACCCTGATGGAGGGATACCGACTCGATCCGGCCGCGACGGGCGCGGCGTTCACCACGGACGGATGGCTCCGCACGGGTGATGTCGGCACGATCGACGACGAGGGGCATCTCTCGGTCCAGGGGAGGGCGGACCACGTGATCCGCAGCGGCGCGGAGAAGGTCTGGCCGGAGGAGGTCGAGCGGGCGCTCTCGTCCCACCCGAAGGTGGGCGACGTGGCCGTCGCCGGGGGCCCCGATCCGGAGTGGGGCTCGCACGTGCGGGCGCTCGTCGTCCCGGCCCGACCGGAGGATCCGCCGTCGCTCGAGGAGCTGCGCGCCCACGGCGCGGAGCGGCTCGCCCGGTTCAAGCTCCCCCGCGAGCTGCGTCTCGTGGAGGAGATCCCTCGGACCTCGACCGGGAAGGTTCGCCGCGGCGCGCTGCCGTGACCTGCGCCGCCCTGGTCGGCGCCGTCGGGATCCGTGCGCCGAGAACGACCAGATGTGAAAGGCCCGAGTCCGGGAGGGGTGGACTCGGGCCTTCGCTCGGGGAGGTCCCCGAGGCCATCGAGGGGGTGACAGCCTCTCGCGCCCGGGGGCGCGGTTCGCTCTCCGGTACTGATTTCGTCCAGCCGAGATCGTGACTTGAGCCCTGCCGGGCAGGAGTTTCCGACCCTCGGGCGGGTCTCAGACGACGATCGCGCCGTGCTTCACGGCGAAGGCCACGGCCTCGAGCTTGGAGTGCACCCGGAGCTTGCCGAGGATGTTCCGGACGTGCGTTTGGACCGTTTGAGGGCTGATGAACAGCTTCGTGGCGATCCCGTCGTTCCGCATGCCCTCGGCCAAGAGCTGGAGGATCTCGCGCTCGCGGTCGGTGAGATCGTCGAGCAGCATCGAGGCCTCCCGGTGTGCCTCGCGTTCGCGCGCCACCTGGGCGAGGAGCCGCGTGAGCGTCGCGGGGTCGATCAGGACCTCACCCTCGGCCGCGGCCTTCGCTGCCGCGAGGACCTCCTCCACAGCCTCGCCCTTCCCGAGGAACCCCGAGGCGCCGGCCTCGACCGCCTCCACCAGCAGCCGATCCTCGTCGTGGGCGGTCATGATCACGACCTTCGTGGCGGGCGAGATCTCCTTGATCCGGCGGGTCGCCTCGATCCCGGACATGCCTCCCTTGAAGACGATGTCCATCAGCACCACGTCGGGCAGATGCTCGGCCGAGAGCTCGATCGCAGTCTCGGGATCGTGGACGGGCGCGGCCACCAGCTGGAGGTCGTCGTCGAGGCCGACGACCGTCGACAGGGCGTCCGTCAGGACCTTGTGGTCGTCGCAGATCAGGAGCGTGGTCACCGGGAGCCCGCCATTCGTGCCTCCAGGGGAAGCCGGATGACGAGCATCGTACCCTCCGCGGGACCGTCCGCGATCGAAGCCTCGCCCCCATGTTCCTCGATGATCGCCCGGCAGATGAACAGCCCGAGTCCGGTTCCCGGTCGATCCTCGTAGCCGACCGGGCGCCAGGCGGCGAAGCGCTCGAAGACGCCGTTCCGTTCGCCTTCCGGGATCCCGGGGCCGCGATCGACGACGTGGATCATCGCGTGGTCGCCCTCCGACGTGAGGCGGATCGAGATCGGCGAACCCGTCGGCGAGAAGATCGCGGCGTTCTCGAGGAGCTGGCGGACCACGAATGCGATCTGGATGCCGTCGACCGGTGCCTCGACCTGTTCGTCCGTGTTCACCTCGAGCGGATGATCGCCGGTCTCCGCCGCGTCCGCGGCGGCCCGCACGATCACCCCGAGGTCCTGCGTGCGGATGTCGAACCGGAGGGTCCCGGCGTCGAGCTTCAGGGCGAGGGCCACCTGCTCCACGGTGCGCTCGAGCCGTTCCGCCTCCTGCCGGATCAGCTCGAGGAACTCTCGGCGCTCGCCGTCGTCGAGCCGGTCGTAGTGCGCGAGCGTGGTGCCTGCGAGGCCGCGGATCGTCGAGACGGGGCCCCGGATCTCGTGCGTGAGCTTCGAGACCAGGGCGGCCCGCTCCGCGAGGGTGTCGACTGCGTTCTGCCCGTCGTCGCCGGTCACGCCCGCGAGTCTAGGGAGGAACGGCGTCGTGAGAACGAACGCCGTCTGGAGGGAACCATGGACGGACGCCTATGAATAGGAGTGGTCCTCGTCCGGGAAGGTGCCCGCGTCGACCTCGCGCATGAACGTCTCCACCGCATCGGTCATCACGCCTCGGACGTCGGCGAACTTCTTGGCGAGCTTCGGCACCTTCTCGTTGATCCCCAGGAGGTCGTGGATCACGAGCACCTGCGCGTCGCAGGCCGGTCCCGCTCCGATCCCGATCGTCGGGATCTCCAGCGATCCGGTGATCTCGCTGGCGAGGTCGGCCGGCATGCCCTCCAGGACGATCGAGAACGCGCCCGCCTTCTCGAGCTGCTCGGCCTCATCCGCGACGCGGTGGGCCGCTTCGCCTCTGCCCTGCACCCGATAGCCGCCCATGGCGTGGACCGACTGGGGCGTGAGGCCGATGTGCGCCATGACCGGGATGCCGATTTCGACCAGCCGATGGACGAGATCGAGGTGCGGCCCCTCCAGCTTCACCGCGTGCGCGCCGCCCTCCTTCACGAGGCGGCCCGCGTTGTGCACGCCTTCCTCGATCGAGACCTGGTAGGAGAGGAAGGGCAGGTCCCCGATCACCATCGCCCGTTCCGCACCCCTCGCGACGGCCCTCGTGTGGTGGAGCATCTCCTCCATCGTGACCGGGAGGGTGTCCGCGTAGCCGAGGACGTTGTTCCCCACGGAGTCACCCACCAACAGGAGCGGCACTCCGGCTCGATCGAGGATCTGGGCGGTGGGGAAGTCGTAGGCGGTGAGCATCGTGAACCTCCGCCCGTCCGCCTTCCACGCCTTGAGGTCGTGGATCGTGGTCATCGCTCGCGCCTCCTCTGAAGTGCACGGCAGTCGAGGGATTGTAGCCGACCCGATGTCGTACCTCGGTGCTAGCGTTCCCGCAGGTCCCGTACACTGCTGGTCGACCCTCAGGACTTCCTGCTCCCCTTCGGAGGGGGCCGTCCAGACCAGAGGAGGTGGGGTTTGAGGGAGTACGAGAGCATGCTCATCCTGCCCGCCGCGGCCGACGAAGCCGTGGTGGGTACCGCGACCGACCGGATCGCAACGGTCGCCGCGAAGCATTCCGGAGCGGTGCGCAACATCGAGCGCTGGGGCCGGCGTCGCCTCGCCTATGAGATCGACGATCAGAACGAGGGCTACTACGTCGTGGTCACGTTCTCGGCAGAGCCTGCCGCCCAGGGAGAGCTCGAGCGCACGCTGAACCTCGCGGACGAGATCCTGCGGTACAAGGTGATCGTCCTGCCCCCATCGCGTGAACAGAAGAAGAAGCAGATGGCATCTTCCCCCGCCTCCGCGGCTGGCGGAGACGAGACACCCCAAGGGGAGTGAACGGATCATGGCGACGGACAATCAAGTGACCCTGGTCGGCAACCTGACCGACGACCCGGAGTTGCGCTACACCCCGAACGGGGCTGCGGTGTGCAAGTTCCGGATCGCCGTCAACCGCCGGTTCCAGGACGCGAACGGCCAATGGAAGGACGGCGACACGTCGTACTTCACGATCAACGCTTGGCGGACGATGGCGGAGAACGCGGCGGAGTCGCTCACGCGCGGCACGCGGGTGATCGTCGCGGGCCGGCTCAACTACCGAACCTGGGAGAACCAGGACGGCGACAAGCGCTCGGCGATCGAGGTCGAGGCCGACGAGGTCGCACCGAGCCTGAAGTGGGCGACCGCATCGGTGACGCGCCAGGCGCGTTCCGGCGGGGCGTCGAGCTCCGGTGACTGGGGCGAGAAGGTCGCTGCGCCGGTTGGCGGCGGGACCGAACAGGAGGAGTCTCCTCTCGATGGCGGGTAGAGGAGGACCGAAGGAGCGCGGCCCCAAGCGGCGTCGCGAGAAGGACGACAAGGGCTGGCAGAAGCGCGGCAAGCGCAAGTACTGCCAGTTCTGCAAGGACAAGGTCGATCGCGTCGACTACAAGGACGTGATGACGCTCCGGAAGTTCGTGTCCGACCGAGGCAAGATCCGCGCCCGGCGCGTCTCGGGGAACTGCGTGCAGCACCAGCGCGACGTCGCCTCGGCCGTGAAGAACGCCCGCGAGATGGCTCTGCTCCCGTACTCGAGCCGTTGAAGCCGATGAAGGGGGGTTCGGGGGCTCAAGAAGCGAGCGTCAGCGAGCGTAGCCCCCAGTGTGGATGAAGGTCATCCTGCAGAAGACGGTCGAACGCCTCGGCGATCCCGGTGACGTCGCGGATGTCGCCGACGGCTACGCGCGGAACTTCCTGATCCCGCGCGGCCTCGCCGTGCGCGCCGAGAAGGGGACCGTGCGTCACGCGGAGAGCCTCAAGCGCGCCCATCAGTCGCGGACCAAGGCGCAGAAGGGCGAGTTCGAGGCGCTCGCCGCCCGCATCATCCAGAACCCCGTCGTGGTCACGGCGCGGGCGGGCGAGGAGGGCAAGCTGTTCGGATCGGTCACCGCCGCGGACATCGCGGAGGCCCTCTCGGCGGAAACGGGTGTCTCCGTCGACCGGCGCGACGTCCATCTCGACGAGCCGATCCGCTCCGTCGGGACGCACGAGGTCACCGTCCACCTGCACGCCGAGGTCGACCCGGTCA
>JBOGVC010000055.1:0-10063 GCA_050695275.1 Actinomycetota bacterium
TTGGCCTTCGAGCCCCTGCCGATCCGGGAGCCCTTCACCTCCACGAAGTTCCCGACGAGAGCACCGTCCTGCAGAACGGCTCCGGGCCGCAGACGGGCGAACGGACCGACCTCGCAGTCCTTCCCGACCCGGGCGTCCTCGAGGACCGAGAACCAGACGACCGAGCGATCGCCGACCTGGGAGCGGGCGATCGCGCTGGACGGACCGATCCTGCATCCGGCGCCGATCCGGACGCCCCTCTCGAGGAACGTGTTCGGGAAGACGACCGTGTCCTTGCCGAGCCGGACCTCGACGTCGATGTAGGTGGCGGAGGGATCGATCAGGCGGACCCCGGCGGCCATGTGGGCGTCGTTCGTCCGGCGGCGGAGCAGCGCCTCGAGACCGGCGAGACCGGCCCGGGTGTTGGCGCCGAGCACGCCGCCCGTGTCGCAGACGACGGCGTCGACGCGCTCGCCCTTGTCGAGGAGGATCGAGATCGCCCGGTTCAGGTAGTACTCGCGCTGGCGATTCTCGCGATCGAGGAGCGGCAGGGTCGCGAACAGGAGGTCCCGGCGAAACGCGATCCAGTTCGTCGCGACCTCGTCGATCTTCCGGATGGCGGGCGGCGCGTCGCGGCCCTCGACGACGTCCACGACGCGTCGACCGTCACGGACCACGCGGCCGTAGCCACCCGGGCGTTCCAGGATCGTGGAGCCGAGGGTGACGGCCGCGCCGGATCGACGATGCGAGGACAGGAGCTTCCGGAGGTCGGTGACGGTGATCGGATCGAAGTCCCCGTTCGCCACCAGGACGTCGGCGGCCTTGCCGACGGCGTCCTCGGCAAGCTGGACCGCGTGTCCGGTCCCGAGCTGCTCGGCTTGCTCGACGAAGACGGGCGCGGGCTCGATGCCCCAGGACTCCACGGCCTCGCGGACGTCGTCGGCGCCGTGACCCACGACGACGACGATCCTCCCGGGCTTCGCGGCGCGCACGACCTGGAGCGTGTGCCACAGGACCGGACGGCCGCAGACAGGATGGAGCACCTTGGGGAGGTCCGACCGGAGCCGCTTCCCCTTGCCCGCGGCGAGGACCACGGCGGCGAGGGATCGCGGGGTGCGCTTGGGTGTTGTGCCCACGTCCGTCCTTCAGCGTCGGGGGCCGGGGAAGACCGGGGTCAATCGTCCCATACCGCCAACGCGACTGGCTCGCCGGGATCCGGCGGGGATCGCTACATGAAGTTCGGCGTGTGCAGCTCGGACATCTCCTCGGCGAGCGGACGTGGGAAGCCGAGTTGGATCAGACGGGTCACCCGCCGCCGATGCATCGTCTCCTGCAGACCGCGGACCTCTTTGACCCCTTCCCGGATCCGGCTCGGTGTCACCTCACCTGCCGCGAGCACCACGAGCGCCTCCTCGATGTGCGGGCTGGTGCCGCTCGCGTCCGCGAGGAAGGAGGCCCGGCGCCGGACGGCGTCGAACAGCTCCGCAGCCCGGTCGGGGTCGGCCCTGAGGTAGTGACGCGCATGCTCGACGCCGAACGCCACGTGCCTCGCCTCGTCGATCCGTGCCCGGCGCGCGATCTCCGCCGTCACCGGCTCGGGCGCGAACCGCTCGACGAACGCCAGGTACTCCAGGAACGTCCCTTCGCCGAGCACCGAGAGCAGGAACGACGCGTGCGAGAAGTCCTCCTGCTCCAGGAGCGATCGCAACGAGGTCTGCGTCATCGCGCTGGAGACCTGGAGGCCGCCGCCGTTCGCGAGCGCGCGCTTCGTGAACGCCTCGATGTGGCGCGCCTCGTCGTTCACCTGCGTCGCCAGGAACAGGGCCACCTCCGCGAAGTGCGGATGGATGCGCGGGATGAACCGGGCCGGCACGTACAGCGCTGCGTATTCGTTCTCCGCGAGGTGGGTCATGATCTGGCACACCGCCCGCTCGAGGTGGGTCGGGAGCGGCTCCAGGTCGCGCCACCGGATGTCGGTGGACGCGTCCCACTGGCTGGCGGTCGCTTGCTCGTAGAGGGACGCGACGTTGTGCGCCCAGACCCGGTCCCGCTCGGTCTCGGTGTACGGGAAACGAGGGGCGCCCTCCTCGACCACGGCGCCGCGCGGCGCGAATCCGGTCGTGGGGTCCGCGCGCTCCGGGATCTCGGCGGCCTTCCCGACGAGCCAGTCGCGGGTGTCGAAGCCGTCGTGGCGGAAGGTCGGCGTGACCCCCCAGTCGGGCCGGTCCTTGAACATCAGCGAGCCGTACGGCCCGCGTTCGATCAGGAAGATCGTCCCGTCCGACCCGTCGGGCTCGGTCGCGACGAGCCGGTGACCGGTCCCGCGGCACCACGCCGGCAGCTCGTGGTTGACCGCGGGGTTCCGGCTCGTGAGCTCGAGCACCTCGCCCACCTCGATGTCCGAGAGGCAGACGTCCAGCGCGAAGATCAGCCCCGAGGCGAGATCGAGGTCCTCGGCGTCGAACGATGCGGCCGGCTCTCCGGGTGACGTCACCACGCGGCGTCGATCCCCTGCTCCTTCACGGCATCGAAGACGTCACGGTAGCCCCCGAAGTCCGGCTCGACCCACTCGTGCAGCCCTTCGAGCTCGAGGATCCGCCGGTGGTCGGTGTTCGCCCAGTCCATCGCTCGCAGGTGCCGGGTCCATGCATCGGCGCGCAGCTCGTCGATGGTCGCCAGCACCGTGAAGTTGCAGTGGTTGTACGGCGGCGAGGTCCAGAACGGTGCCAGACGTTCCGGCGGCACGTCGCCGCCCCGAACGAGCGCGTCCCACGTCGCGGCGCCGACCGCGGCGACGTCGGCCCGGCCCACGAGGACCGCCGTGAGCGCCTCCCGCTCGCTCGTGCCGGTGTCTCCGTGCTTGCCGACATCCGTGTCGAAGCGCAGGGGCGCGAAGTCCTCGCCGGCCCGCAACCCGGCACCTGCCAGGTAGAAGGTGGGCATGATCGCGGCCTGCGCGGAATCGGCGCTCCCGATCGCGAGCGTCCTCCCCTTCAGTTCGTGGATGTCCGTCAGTTCCCCCGCCCTGCCGACCAGGAGCGTGGTGAACCCCACATCCGTGTCGCGCATCGCGAGCACCCGACACGTCCCGTTCGTCGCGTGGTGGGTGCGCGCGTAAGCGAGGTTCGTGTTCCACGCGACGTCGATGAACCCTGCGAGCAGCGCCTGCACCTGCGCCTCGTAGTTCGAGAACCAGACGACATCCATCTCGACGGGCGCACCCCGGAAGTAGTCGCGGATCCCTTCCCAGATCGGCACCACCTTCGCGTCGTAGGCGACCGCGCCGACGATCAACGGCTGCATCTCGATGGCCTGCACCCCTCTCACATCAGCGGCATGCCCGCGAGGGCACGGCCGGTCAGCTCGTAGAGCACGTCCGTGGTCGGAGCCATGACCGAGCCCGCTCGGGCGTCCCGGAACGAGCGTTCGATCGGCAGCGTCGGGCTCATCGCCGCGCCGCCGCACGCCTGCATCGCCTCTGAGGTGACACGGATCGCCATCTCGTTCGCGCTCGCCTTCGCCGAGAGGATCGGCGCCGTCGGGTCGGCCTCCCCCATCCGGCGCGCGACGTCCGCGAGGAACCCGGCGACCGTGTCGACCTCGGTCTGCGCGCGACCGATCCGGGCGCGGACCGTGGGCAGGTCGGCGAGTGTCTGGCCGAGGTGCTCGAGCTTCGCGCTCGTGACGTGCGCCACCGCGGCGCCCATCGCGCCCTCCGCGATCCCGACCGAGACCGCTCCGGAGCCCAGCTGGAACCAGGGGAGCACGACCCCGAGCATCAGGTCGAACCCCTTGCCCGCTTCGCCGAGGAGCATCTCCTCGGAGACATCGACGTCGAACGCCATCGGAGCGCTGGCGTTCCCCCGGAGCCCGAGACCGAGCCAGGGCCCGCTGATGTCGATCCCCGGGGTGGACGCCGGGACGAGGTACAGGCTCGAGTCCGTCGGCGACGCGGCGTCCGCCGATCGCGTGGCGACGACGTAGCTGTCGGCGTGGCCGGCCGAGGTGACGAACGACTTCTGCGCGGACAACCGCGACCCCGCGAGCTGGCTGACCGGCGCCCAGAAGTGGCTGCGGGAGCCTCGCTCGCTGAACGCGAGCGTCGAGAGGTTCGAACCGTCGGCCATGGCGCGGAGCTCGTCGACGTCGTCTGCTCTCCCCGCGAGCGTGACCTGCGCGGCGCAGACGTGCATCAAGAAGATCATCGAGGTCGACGCGCACCGCGACGCGATCGCCCGCGCGACGGCGAGGAAGTCGGCGGGCGTGCCGCCGAGCCCGCCGACGGTGGTCGGGAGCGTGAGACCGAGCATCCCCGCGTCCCGGAGCGCACCGACCGCTTCCTCGGGGAACCGTCCCTCCCGGTCGACCTCGGCCGCATGCTCGGCGGCCAGCACGAGGGCGGGCGCCACCCGTTCGTCGAACGACATCCGATCGCCTCCTATCGGTATCCGGCACCGGGACCCGACGGGAGCTGCGACCTACGAGCTCGACAGAGGGGTCTCGGCGCGAGTGCTCCGCGCCCGACCGGGCGCGACGGCTTCACGCGCTCACCTGCGTCGCACGCCGCACCTCCTCGGTCTCCACGAGGTTCACGATATCGGCCGCCGGTCGAGCCTCACGGCGACCCGCTGCGAGGGATCAGGGTTCCGTGGCCAACGTTCCGGGGGGAGGAGTCGAACCTCCATACCAGGCTCCAAAGGCCCGTGTCTTGCCGTTAGACCACCCCGGAGGGACCTGTTTCGCGTCCGGCGTCGATTCTGACAGGCGCCGGCGCGCGCGGCGGGGCCTCCACCACGAACGCCCCCGGAACCGACCCCGCCACATCCTCGGCAGCGGCGAACGAGCACAGCGCGACCACCGTCGGTCCTGATCCCGTCATCACGGCGCCGTGCGCGCCGGCGTCGACGAACGTCTCCACCGTCGCCGCGATCTCGGGATGCCGGGCGGTGACCGGTCCCTGGAGGTCGTTGGCGAGCGCGCTGCCGACGAGGGCGTCGTTCCCGGCCTCGGCCGCGGCGATCAACGCACCCGGATCGGGACCCGTCGCCGGGTCCTCGTCCCACCAGGCATACGCGTCCGCGGACGACACGCCGAACGCGAACGGCTTCACGACCCACGTCGTCGATTGCACGAGGACCGCCGCCGCACGCTCGCCTCGTCCGTCCGCGTAGGCGGCCTCCCCGAGGAGCAGGGCGGGAACGTCGGATCCGATCTCCGCGGCGAGACGGGAGAGGCCGTCGCGGCCGAGGCCGGTCGACCACAGCTCGTCGAGCAACAGCAGCGTCGCCGCCGCGTCGGCAGAACCGCCTCCCAGGCCGGCGGCGACGGGGATCCGCTTGTCGATGGTGATGCGCGCGCCCGTCGGTCCGGAGCCGCCGGCCTCGGCGGCGAGCGTCCGCGCCGCTCGCAGCGCCAGGTTCGCGTCGTCCGGAGGCAGCCCGGCAGCGGTGGACCCTTCGACGCACACGGAGAGCTCGTCGGCCGGTTCCACCCTCACGTGGTCGGCGAGCGATATCGGCAGGAGGAGCGTCTCGATGTCGTGGAAGCCGTCGTCGCGACGGCCGAGCACGCGCAGGAACACGTTGACCTTCGCGTGGGCGGGCATCCCCAACCCCTGCATCTCCGACCCAGTCATCTCGGTGGCGCCGTCCCTTCGGGGAGGGACCCGGCGATCCGCGCGAACTCCTCGAGCGAGAGCGTCTCGCCCCGGGCCGAGGGGTCGACCCCGGCGACTCCCAGCAGCTCGTCGGCGACCTCACCCTCCAGGCCGAGCCGGCGGAGGGCGTTCCGCATCGTCTTCCGCCGCTCGCCGAACGCCGCCTCCACCACCGCCCAGAGGCGGTGCTCGTCGACCGCGACCGCCGGTTCGTCCCGGCGCACGAGCCGCACGATCACGGACTCCACCTTCGGGCGCGGCCAGAAGACCGATGGAGGCACGCGACGTACCAGGGCGCCCTCGGCCCGGTAGGCCACGCGCACGCTCGGGATCCCGTAGGCGGGCTCGCCCGGGGCCGCGATGAGGCGCTCGCCGACCTCGCGCTGCACCATCACGACGAGGCGTCCCACCCGAGGGACGTCCTTCAGCGTGTCCAGCACGACGTGGGTGGCGAGGTTGTACGGGAGGTTCGCGGCGAGCACCCATCCGTCGCCGTCGAGGGCGTCCTGCCACTCGGGATCGCTGGCATCGGTGTGCAAGACCCGCACGCGATCCAGCCCGGCGACCGATTCCTCCAGCGCCGGGATCAGCGAGGGATCGACCTCCACCGCGAGCACCTCGGCGCCGGCTTCCGCGAGCGCTCGCGTGAGCGAGCCGAGTCCGGCGCCGATCTCGACCACACGGTCGCCCGGCCCGACACCCGCATCCGCGGCGATCGCGCGCGCGAGGTTCGGGTCGATCAGGAAATGCTGACCGAGCGAGCGCTTCGGTCGGATGCCGTGGCGTTCGGCGAGGGCGCGCAACGCGCCCGCGCCGAACGACGCGTGTTCGGCGGTGCTCACGCCGGGAGCGTAACGGGGTCGGAACGGGTTCGGTCCCGGGCCGAAGGCCCGGGACCGAACGTGAAGGGGGGCGCTGGCTGTTGTCCGGACGCCGTCAGCGAAGGGCACGATCCCCATGGCCGAGAGGAGCTCCCCGGTCGTATCCGTGGTCATCGAGCCCTCGCGCACCTTCCCCGAACGCGAGAACCCGCACGGACTCGGCCGAGGATGTCCCGACGCCGCCGGCGGAAACCGAAGTTTCGGCGGTGAGGCCCGTGCGCTTCCCACCGGGCACCACCGCTCCGTCCACCAACCAGACCCCCACACCTCGGGGACGATCGTTCGATGACGACGTCACACGTCGAGCCCGCAGATCCTGCCGAGTCGTCGTCCGAACGTCGCGCATCTTCCGTCCCGCTTCCTCCGAGGACCCGGCGTCCCAGCGGGACGCGAGCGACCTCGGAAGTTGTTGTGGAAAACGCACGCTAGCAAACCCTCAACTCTCACTGCAACCTTGAGCGACGAACGTGTGTTCGGTCTAGAAGAGACCGGGGAACGCAGCATCCGCGTTCCGCGACGTCGCCTCCGACACGCTTCGCACGTCCTCGTCGCGGACGCGAGCGACCTCGGCGATCGTGTGGAGGACGTTCGCCGGCTCGTTGTCGGTTCCCCGGAGGGTCTGCGGAGCGAGGAACGGCGCGTCCGTCTCCACGAGGATGCGGTCGATGTCCAACGCGCGCGCCGCCTGCCGGAGGTGCTCGTTCTTCGGGTATGTGATGTTGCCCGCGAAGCTGATCCAATAGCCGCGCTCCGCACACTCGCGAGCGATCGCGGCGTCACCGCTGAAGCAGTGGATCACGACCCGCTCCGCCGAACCCTCATCCAAGACTCGAAGGACCTCGGGCCACGCGTCACGTACGTGGACGACCATCGGCTTCCCGGACTCGTTGGAGAGCGAGATGTGCGCTCGCAGCGTCCGGACCTGGTCTTCCTTCGGCGATCGCATCCGGAAGAAGTCCAGGCCACACTCCCCCACGGCCACCACCCGGGGGTCGTGGAGCAGTTCCTCGATCCTCGCTCCCGCCGCCTCGTCGAAGAGGCCGGCATCGTGGGGATGCATCCCCGCAGTGGCGAAGACGCCGGAGATCGAATCCGCCAGCTCCAGTGACTCGGCCGACGTCGCCGGATCCACCCCGACGCAGAGCAGGCGGTCGACACCCGCCGCCCGGGCGGCCTCGACCACCAGTGAAGGTTCCCGGTCCACCAGGAACAGGTGGCAGTGCGAGTCCACCACCCCGCTCTGCACCGGGAGTTCAGGGTTCGGTCGGGTCATCGGCGCGCGATGATAGGCGGTCTCAACTTCCGGTGCATCCGAGGAGATTCACGTGAAACATCCCGTGGCCCCGTGTCGGCCGTAGACCGGCCTTCGAGCGGCCAGTAGGCCCCCTGCTACTCGGCCGCCTCGACCCTCGGGAAGAGTGACTCACCCTTCGTCGTACGCGTGCCCGGAGCCATGCGCCCCCATGCCGCCGCCTGGTCGAGGCTCTGGACATCGAGGGTTTCCTGGATGCCGAGCTGTTCCCACAATCGTCCGGCGGCGCTCGGCATGATCGGGGAGAGGAGGATCGCCAGCGAGCGCAGGGTCTCCGCCGAGGCATAGAGGATCGATCCGAGCTCATCCCTCCTCGCCGGGTCCTTGGCGAGGGTCCACGGAGAGCGCTCCACCATGTAGCGGTTGGCGCGCACCACCACGTCGTAGACGGCGGCGAGCGCCGCGGTGGGCCGCACCGCGAGCATCTCTTCGTCGTAGCGCCTCACCGCAGTAACGATCACCTCCGGGAGATCCGACTCGGCTCCTTCGAAGGTCGGCCCCGGGAGCACGCCATCGAAGTAGGAACGGAGCATGGCGAGCACGCGTGCGGCGAGGTTGCCGATCCCGTTGGAGAGCTCGGCGTTGTGGCGATCCACCATCGACTCGAGGGAGAACGACCCGTCCTGGCCGAACTGGATCTCCCGGAGGAAGTACCACCGGTAGGAGTCGACGCCGAAGCGGTCGATCAGCTCGAAGGGATGGATCCCGGTCGCGTTGGTCTTCGACATCTTCTTGCCGCCGACCGTCAGGAACCCGTGCGCCCAGACCTGGGTGGGCGGCTCGATCCCGGCCGCCATCAGCATCGCGGTCCAGTAGATCGCGTGCTGCCTGAGGATGTCCTTGCCGATCATGTGGATGTTCGCCGGCCATCGCCGCGCGAAGGTCCCCTCGTCCGAGCCGTACCCCGCGGCCGTGAGGTAGTTCGTGAGGGCATCGAACCAGACGTAGGTCACGTGGTCGGGGTCCCAGGGCAGCGGGATCCCCCAATCGAAGTTGGTCCGGCTGATCGAGAAGTCCCGGAGCCCACCGCGGATCAGCGAGAGCACCTCGTTCCGACGGATATCGGGCTCGACGGCGGACGGCGTCCGCTCGTAGTGCTCGAGGAGGCGGTCCTGATAGGCCGAGAGCCGGAAGAAGTAGTTCTGCTCCTTCACGAGCTCGACCGGCGTCTCGTGGATCGGGCAGAGCCGACCCTCCAGGAGGTCCCCCTCCACGTAGTAGAGCTCGCAGGAGACGCAGTAGAGGCCCTCGTAGGTGTCGAGGTAGATATCGTCCCGGCCGTTCTCACGAACTTGGTCAAGTACCTTGACCACTACGGCCGCGTGACGGGGCTCCGTGGTCCGGATGTAGTCGTCGTAGCCGATGTCCAGCCGGGCCCACACCTCTCGCCAGCGTGGCTCCATCTCGTCGACCCATCGCTGCGGGTCCATGCCGGCGGCCTCGGCCGCGCGTTGCAGCTTCAGGCCGTGCTCGTCGGTCCCGGTGAGGTGGAAGACCTCGTCCCCTCGCAGCCGATGGTGCCGGGCGATGACGTCGGCGGCCACGGCGTCGTAGGCGTGCCCGACGTGCGGTACGTCGTTCGGGTAATAGATCGGCGTGGTGATATAGAAGACGTCCCTGCCCATGACGGCGCCATCGTACCCAGGGTGCCGTGATCCCCTTGGGTTCCCTTCACGGCGCCGTCTTCGTATGGCGCCGCCGTCTTATGGCGCCGTCGTCCTACGAGGGTCGACCCCGGAGGCGCGCTAGTCGAGGCACCCGGCGTCGATCCCCAGGTGCCTGAGCCCCTCGAGATCGCCGGCACCGAAGCCCTGGAGCCCGTAGCTCGGGTGCCGCCCCGAATACATCAGCTGGTCAGGGTCCTTCACGTGGTCCAGACCCATGATATGCCCCAGCTCGTGGAGGAGGACCGAGCCGTGCGCGTAGGAATGGCCGAATCCGCGTTGGGACGTCGCCTCGGCATCCATCACGATGATCCCCCCGAAGTACTGGTCCTGGTCCGCGTAGAGCCCGGCCATCGTTTTTGCGAACGCGATCGACGGGCGAGGATCATCGAGACGGCGCAGGATCTCCTGGTAGCCGTCGTGGTCGACCCAGATGATGATCAGCTCCGCCTTCCGGATCACGCCCCGGTAGCGCATCCGCTGATACGCGCGCAGGAACGTCTCCTCCGTCGTGCCGACGGACTCGAACTCGATCTCGGTGGCGCGCGTCACCCGCGCCAGCGCTTCGCGC
>JBOGVC010000056.1:0-3540 GCA_050695275.1 Actinomycetota bacterium
ACGACGTTCGTGATCGGTGCGGTGACCCGCCGGGTCCGGCCCGATCGAGCGGCGTTCGCCGTCGCCGCGTTCGGCCTGAATCCCGTGATCCTCTTCCAGTCCGCCGGGAGCGGGCACAACGACCTCCTGGTGGCGCTCGGCATCGCGCTGGCCGCGTGGTGCATCCTGCGGGAGCGGACGTACTGGGCGATCGTGCTCGTCGCGTGCGCGGGACTCATCAAGGCGACCGCGTTCCTCCCGCTGCTCCTGCTCGTGATCTGGGTCGCCTGGCGACGCTCGCCCGGGGAGCGCCTGCGCGCCGGGGTGACCCACGCCGCCCTCGGTGTCGCGGTGATCGTCGTGGTCGCGGCTCCGTTCCTCCAGAGGCACGACCCCACGCTCGGGATGCTCGAGCTGTCGTCGCACGAGGGATGGCTCGCGCCTTCCCGGTTCTTCCGCCGTGTCCTCGATGCGATCAGCGGGGACACGCTGGGCGTCGTCGCGCGCTTCGTGTTCGCGGTGGCTCTCGTCGCCGCGGTCGTGTGGCTGGTCCGCGCGGTCGCGCGTGCCGCCGCATCGGGGCACCCGGCGCTCGAGCTGCTCGGGGGATGGGGGTGGGCGCTGCTCGCCCTGACGATGCTCGGTCCGGTGCTCCTGCCGTGGTACCTCGCATGGTCCCTCCCGCTGATCTGGATCCTGCCGCGAGCGCCCCGCCTTTCACTGATCGTGCTCTCGGTCGTCCTCGCGCTCTCGCAGTGGACGGCGGAGCCGCTCCGGTTCCCCGAGGCCTACGATTTGAACGTCCTGATCGGCCACTATGCGCTCACGCCGATCGTGATCGCTCTCCTCGTGTGGCTGGGACTCGACCTACGCCGACGCCTCTCGATCCCGCTGGCGCTGCACGAGGAGGAAGACCGCGAGGCCGCCGAGACCCGCCAGGGCTGAGGCCGAAAGCGCGACTGCCGTCGACTCCAAGCGCAGACCCATCCGGTCGAGCGCGACCGCCGCGAGGGTGACCGCGGCGGCACCGAACGCAGGCGCGGTCGCAACCACGACGATCGGGTCGTGGCTGGCGGCGGCCGCGTATCCGAGCCCGACGGCGGACAACGCCGCCAGGATCGCGAGCGCGGCGACCGAGATCCACGCGCCCGACGACGGGACGAAGTCGAACGGGCCGCTGATGGCCGAGGAGAACTCCGGGAGGGATTCGCTCGCCCAGAAGGATGGGCCAAGCTCGAGGAGCTGCGGGGTCGAGACGTCCCCCCGATAGAAGGGGCCGAGGACAAGCACCAGAGGATCGGGCTCGTCCGGGATGTCCGCGAACGTCAAACGGGAGAGGGCGTCGTACTCGGGATCACCTCGTACCGTCGGCCGGTCGTCGAAGAAGTCGCTGACCGTACCGACGAAGACGTAGACGTCGGCGGCGCGCTCGGGGGAGGCGGCCGCCCGAAGGATGTTCGCCGCCCGCGATCCAAGGAATGTGGCCGTGGCGTCGGCGTCATCCACGATGTAAACGATCGGCCGACGGTCCAACGGGGGTCCGACGCGGAGCCCGGCCTCGCGAGCCAGCTCGGCTTCCCTCGGGAGCACGAACGGAGACTGTCGGCCCCATGCGAGCAGTCCCCCCAGGATCATCCAGCCGATGAGCGCGGCGACGACCGCCCACGCCAACCAGCCTCGTCCTCCCAACCTGCCACGGAGCCATCCGAGCCCGAACGCCGCGGCGATCGGGATGGCGAACCCGAACGTGACGAGCCGGTCCGGTGGGAGCCAGCCCGTGATGTAGCCCACCGGGATACCGACGGCCATCACCGCGAGCCACGACGCGAGGAACCGCCCCAGGAACTCACCCGCAGCTGAGGCATCGGCGACCGCGGTCCCGGCGACGGCGAGCGGGACCGAGATCCACTGGACGTAGCGGGCCGCCCGTAGCCGGAACCGCTCGCGGTACGCGTCGACGAGCTGTCGGTCGAGACCCGCGCGCCGGAGGTACCCGTCTCTCGACGTCTCCGCGGCGATCGGACCGGGTCCCGCGGTCGTCGCCAAGATGCCGGCTCCCGCGGCGACGCCGCCCACCGTGACCGACAACGCGATGTCGCGGGCTTCGTCGCGGGCGCCGGCTCGCCAGGCGAGCACCGCGGCTCCCGACAGCACGACGATGGCATGGACCAGGAACGGCGCGTGCGCCAGGCCGGCGCCCGCGAGGAGCACGGCCGCAGCCCACCACGAACGGCGGGCGCCGGCGAGGCACGTGGCGGCCGCGAGGAACGTGACGGCGACCACGAGGTTGGCCAGGTAGCCGGCGACGAGGTGGACGGAGAAGACGCCCGCGAGGAGCCCGGCGAGGAGCCACGTCTTCTCGCCGCCGCGGGCGGCACAGCGGACCAGCGCTGCCGACGCCGCTCCTACGGCAACCCCGAGCGCTGCCGCCAGCCCGGCGGTCACCGCCGAGATGTTCAGGTGCAGGGCACCGGCAAGCGCCGCGACGAGCGCCGGTGCGCCCGGCCTACTCCCCAACAACGAAAGGCCCTCGCCGGCGGCGACACGCGTCCACCAGAGGTAGACCGGGACGTCCGGGCCCACGCCGAAGCGATGCCCGTCGATCGCGTAGGGCCACACGAACACGGCGAGGAGCGCAGCACACAGACCACCGAGCCAGGCGAGATCCCGGCGAGCGGTCGCCATCCCGACCGCTATCCGCTGGCGGAGAACGTGCCGCGCGCGTCCACCGTGACCATGCCCCCGACGTCGGTGAGGAGCGTGCAGCTGAACACGCCGCCCATGGTGGCGGCGAGTGCAGGCGTGATCGTGATGCTGCACTCTCCGGCTGTCGATGAGAACTCGATCGGCCCGTCGGGGCTCTGGACGGTGAACGAGAGCGCTCTGTCCGCGCTCGTCTGGGAGAGGCTGACGAACGACGTCCCGGAGAGGCGCAGCTGTTGGACCGTGCCGCCGCTCCAGGTGATGTCCATCGGTGCGGGCGGCGGCGCCCAGACGGCGGGGGTCTCGATCGAGGAGAGGGCGATGCTCATCGTGACGTCGCCGGACAGGGCGACGCTCGCGACGCCGACCGCGAGCGGGCTCTCCGGACCGGGCGAGCCCGATGGGGTCGGGGAGACCGTCGGCGTCGCGGAATCAGTGTCCGGTGGGGGCGGCGAGATGGTGTCGGTCGGTCCGTGGCCGATCCCGGTCGCGGTGCACGCGGCCGTGAGAAGGGTGAGGAGCCCGCCGAGCACCCGGGTCCGCAGCCACGTTCCGCGCATCCCGGCGAGCCTACCCCACGCTCCACGGCCGACGAGGACGTACGCTGCCTTCGTGAGCAGCACAGCGCGCGAACGTCTCCCGGGCTCCGTTCCCGCGACCGTCGCGGCCGGCCTCACCTTCGCCATCGCGGTCGTGTACGTCGCGATCATCCTGTCCCAGGGGGAGAACGGCATCGGTGGCGTGATCGTGATCACGGCGTACATCGTCGGTCTCGGGGTGGCCGCACTCGCGGGCGCGAAGCGAGCCGATCCCGATCGCGTGATCCCCCTCGGCATCGCGAGCGGAGGCCTCGTGGGC